>JAEWAD010000450.1 GCA_023391905.1 Pseudomonadota bacterium
GCTTCGCCTCGGGCGCGGCAGCAGCCGCGGGAGCCGGTGCGGCGGCCTCGGTCGAACCGATCGCGCTCTTGTCTTCGCCCTCGGCGAGCAGCACGGCGATCAGCGCGTTGACCTTCACGCCCTGCGATCCCTCGGGAACCACGATCTTGCCGACCGTGCCCTCATCGATGGATTCGACTTCCATCGTCGCCTTGTCGGTCTCGATCTCGGCGATCACGTCGCCAGCCTTGACCTTGTCGCCCTCTTTCACGTTCCACTTGGCGAGGTTGCCCTCTTCCATGGTCGGCGAAAGTGCGGGCATCAGGATATTGATCGGCATAAAGCACCTATTGGCGTGATTCTGGCGTGCCCGGATCGTTCGGACGGTCCCATTCGGCGTCGAACATGGACTTGATCGCGTCCAGCGCCTGCTCTTCCGAGCAGACGCCGTCCGTTTCGAATCCACGCGCAACCTGACGTGCGATGTCGGCGAGCAGGATACCCCAGGTCGCAGGATCATCGAACGCCGTCCGGAAGCTGACGTCCAGCCCCCGGTCTACGATCCAGGCGCGGAACACCTCCGCGGCATCATCCGAGGCGAGAGCGCCCGGCGGAATTTCAAGCTCGCGTTTGTGTCCGGCCATGGCGTCACCGATACGTTACGGCTTTGACGGCCGCGACCACTTCGCCGACGTTCGGCAGAGCGAGCTTCTCGAGGTTCGCGGCGTACGGCATCGGCACGTCCTTGCCCGTCACCTTGAGAACCGGCGCGTCGAGATAGTCGAACGCCTTTTCCATCAGCTCGGACGCGATGTGCGAACCGATCGAGTTCTGCGGCCAGCCCTCTTCGACGGTGACGCAGCGGCCGGTCTTCTTGACCGACTCGATGACCGTGTCGATGTCGAGCGGACGCAGCGTGCGCAGGTCGATCAGCTCGGCGTCGATGCCCTGCTCGGCCAGCTCCGCGACGGCCTTGGTCGCATAGGTCATGCCGATGCCGAACGAGACGATCGTCACGTCCTTGCCCGGCTTGTGGATGCGGGCCTTGCCGATCGGGAGCACGAAATCGTCCAGCTGCGGCACATCGAAATGCTGGCCGTAGAGGATCTCGTTCTCGAGGAAGATCACTGGGTTCGGATCGCGGATCGCGGCTTTGAGCAGGCCCTTGGCGTCGGCCGCCGTGTAGGGAACGACCACCTTGAGGCCCGGGATGTGGCTGTACCAGGACGAGAAGTCCTGGCTGTGCTGGGCCGCGACGCGGGCTGCTGCGCCGTTCGGGCCACGGAACACCATCGGAGCGCCGAGCTGGCCACCGGACATGTAGAGCGTCTTGGCGGCGGAGTTGATGATCTGGTCGATCGCCTGCATGGCGAAGTTGAACGTCATGAACTCGACGATCGGCTTCAGGCCGGCGAGCGCGGCGCCCGTGGCGAGGCCGGCAAAGCCGTGCTCGGTGATCGGGGTGTCGATGACGCGATCGGCGCCGAACTCCTGCAGCAGGCCCTGCGTGACCTTGTAGGCGCCCTGGTACTCGGCAACTTCCTCGCCCATGACGAAGACGTCGCCGTCGCGGCGCATTTCCTCGGCCATCGCGTCGCGCAGCGCTTCGCGAACCGTGGTCGAGACGTAGGTGGTGCCGGCCGAAATGTCCGGATCGGCGGCGACCTGGACGGCGATCGGCGCGGCGGCGACCGGAGCGGGCGCGGCCTCCGCGGGCTTCTCGGCAGCGGCCGGCGCATCAGCCTTGGGGGCCTCCGCCTTCGGGGCCTCGGCCGGGGCGCTCGACACGGCCGACGCGTCCTCGCCTTCGGCAGCGAGCACGGCGATCTTGGTGTTCACCTTCACGTTCTCGGTGCCTTCCGGCACGAGAAGCTTGGCGATCGTGCCCTCGTCGACGGCTTCGACTTCCATCGTCGCCTTGTCGGTCTCGATCTCGGCGATCACGTCACCGGACTTGACCTGGTCGCCTTCTTTCTTGAGCCATTTGGAGAGCGTGCCCTCCTCCATGGTCGGCGAGAGGGCCGGCATCAGAATATCGATCGGCATCGTGGTCTCCCGCCTTACTTCACAATGTCCGTCCAGAGCTCGGACACATCCGGCTCGGGATCGTTCTGGGCGAATTCCGCCGCATTGTTCACGACTTCGCGCACTTCGGCGTCGATCTTCTTGAGATCGTCCTCGGTGGCCCAGCCCTTCTCAATCAGACGGGCGCGGACCTGCTCGATCGGATCGTGCTCGGTGCGCATCTTCTGGACTTCGTCCTTCGACCGGTACTTGGCCGGGTCGGACATGGAGTGGCCGCGATAGCGGTAGGTTTCCATCTCGAGGATGTAGGGGCCCTTGCCGGCGCGGCACCAGGCGACGGCCTTGTCGCCGGCGGCCTTCACGGCGCGGATGTCCATGCCGTCGACCTTCTCACCGGGAATGCCGAAGGACAGGCCGCGACGCGAGAAGTCGGTCTGCGCGGAGGAGCGCGACACGGACGTGCCCATGGCGTAGCGGTTGTTCTCGATGATGTAGACCACGGGCAGCTTCCAGAGCTGCGCCATGTTGAAGCTCTCGTAGACCTGGCCCTGGTTGGCCGCGCCGTCGCCGAAATAGGTCAGGCAGACATTGTCGTTCTTGCGGTAGCGGTTGGCGAAGGCGAGGCCGGTGCCGAGCGAGACCTGGCCGCCGACGATGCCGTGGCCGCCGAAGAACTGCTTCTCGATGGAGAACATGTGCATCGAGCCGCCCTTGCCGCGGGAATACCCGCCGCGACGACCCGTGAGTTCCGCCATCACGCCGTTTGCATCCATGCCCGCGACGAGCATGTGGCCGTGATCGCGATAGCCGGTGATGGTCTGGTCTTCACCGGTGCGGATCGCCATCTGCATGCCGACGACGACCGCTTCCTGTCCGATATAGAGGTGGCAGAAGCCGCCGATCAGGCCCATGCCATACATCTGGCCGGCCTTTTCCTCGAAGCGGCGGATCAGGAGCATCTCGCGATAGCCGTAGAGTTCCTGTTCCTTGGAGAAATTCTCCGCGGCGGTCGGCTTGGCCGATTTCACCGCTGCAGTCTTTCGTCCGGCGGCCGGCGCGGATTTGCTGCCGACTTTCGCTTTGGCTACAGCCATGCCTTGTTCTCCGGGGCGTTTCCCAAACTGATGCGCGGGACGTTATCCGAAGCCGAGAGGCATTCCAAGATGCGCGGGGAGCATCGGAGCCATGCGCCAACTACATGACTTGACTACCAAAAACCACGATGAACCAGAATTTGGTTCATCGCTATTTTCTTCGGCTCTCAATGCTGCAGGGTCTGCTGCACTGCAGCAACGGAGATGACCAATTCATCCGAGAGCGCGAGGTTGAGCTTGTCGCGCGCCCGCTCGTCGATCATGTCCGGATCGAGGCTTTCGGGCCGCAGCAGCTGGGCGCGGGCCGCCAGGGCCTGGCGCTCGCCCTTCAATCTCGCCAATTCCTTCTCGAGCGCGACCGCCTCGCGCTCCATCCGTTCGCGCGACCAGATACCGTAATCGCCATTGAAGGAATGATAGGCGAAGTACCCCATCACGGCGAGCGAGCCGAGCGGAAGGATAAGCCACCGAAGTTTGGAATGCTTGCGCTGACGTGTGGTCATGAGGGACTTTGAACGCGGTGCAACATGATGAACAAATCATCGCCCAAGACGATTAACGCCGGGTTTCCAGACCGCCCTCCAAGAGCCCGCGCCGTGTTGATCACAGCTTTGTGGCCAGGCCGACCGCCTGACGACGGTGCCGCCGGCGGCCGTTTTGGCCATATCGCCTCTGTGCGACGGCATGGACCATAGAGAATCCTTGGCTATCGCTCGCGTCCGGGGTATGGGAGGCACAACTCGCATTCCGCATGAACCATTCACCGCTCGCGATCTACCCGTTCGCGACCCGGAGTGCTTCTCCAGTTTCAGGCTTCGCCCCTCCATGGCATCACTCGTCCAGAATCCCGCCCTCGCCCGCGCCATCGCGGACAAGGGCTATGACTCGCTCACCCCCGTCCAGGCCGCCGTCGTCGCTCCCGAGGTCGGCGAGCGCGACCTGCTCGTCTCGGCCCAGACCGGCTCCGGCAAGACCGTCGCTTACGGCCTCGCCTTCTCGACCACGCTCCTTGGCATGGAAGAGCAGTTCGGCCCTGCGACCGAGCCGCTGGCGCTCGTCATCGCCCCGACGCGCGAACTGGCCCTCCAGGTCCAGCGCGAGCTCTCCTGGCTCTATGGTCCGACCGGCGTGAAGATCGCGTCCTGCGTCGGCGGCATGGACGTGCGCCGCGAGGCCCGCGCGCTCGACATGGGCGCGCATATCGTCGTCGGCACGCCCGGCCGCCTGCGCGATCACCTCGAGCGCCGCCGCCTCGACATCTCGAAGCTCAAGGTCGTCGTGCTCGACGAGGCCGACGAGATGCTGGACCTCGGTTTCCGCGAGGATCTCGAGCTCATTCTCGACGCCTCCCCGCAGGAGCGCCGCACGCTGCTGTTCTCGGCAACGCTGCCGCGCGAGATCGTCCGCCTGGCCAAGCAGTATCAGCGCGATGCCATGCGCATCGACACGATCGACCAGAGCCAGCCGCATGGCGACATCGAGTACCGTGCGTTCCGCGTCGCGCCGAACGAGATCGACCTCGCCGTCGTCAACGTGCTGCGTTTCTATGATCAGCCGGCCGCCCTCGTCTTCTGCTCGACGCGCGAATCGGTGAAGCGTGTCCATGCCGGCCTGCAGGAGCGCGGCTTCCAGGTGGTGGCGCTTTCCGGCGAACTGAGCCAGACCGAGCGCATGCATGCGCTGCAGGCGCTGCGTGACGGCCGTGCCCGCGTCTGCGTCGCGACCGACGTCGCCGCCCGCGGCCTCGACCTGCCCGACCTCGGCCTCGTCATCCACGCCGAGCTGCCGACCGGCCCCGCCGTGCTGCTGCACCGTTCGGGTCGTACGGGCCGCGCCGGCCGCAAGGGCGTCTCGGCCATGCTCGTGCCCTACACGAATCGCGCCAAGGCGCTGCGCCTGATCAACGCCGCCGGCGTCGACGCCTATTGGACCGCTGCCCCGTCCGCCGACGAGGTTCGCGCCAAGGACCAGGAGCGCCTGCTCGAGGCGCTGCTGCGCGTCGAGCCGGCCTCCGAGGAAGATGCGGTGCTGGTCCGCGAGCTGGTGGGCCAGCGCTCCGCCGAGGAGATCGCGGCGGCGCTGATCCGGATGCATCGCGCCCTCCTGCCCTCGCCGGAGGATCTGTTCGATCCCGGCCCGCAGCAGGACCGCCGCGCGCCCCGCGACGGCAAGCCGGGCCGCCATGAGCGCGGCGAGCGCAATGAGCGTTACGGCGACGCGCCGCGCGAGCGCGGTCCCCGTGCCCCGCGTGATCGCGACGGCCAGTGGCCGGAGGGCGGTCCGGGCGATCGTCCCGAGCGGCCGCAGCAGGACATGGTCTGGTTCCGCATGAGCGTCGGGCATTCGAAGAATGCTGATCCGAAGTGGCTGCTGCCGCTGATCTGCCGGCGCGGCCATGTCACCAAGAACGAGATCGGCGCAATCAAGATCTTCGAGCGCGACACCCGCTTCGAGATCGCCGCCGACGCGGCCGACCGCTTCATGGTCGCGCTGCGCCGCGGCGGCGAGGAAGAGATCCGCATCGAGCCGGCCGATGGCGCCCCGGCCGGTGGTGGCGGCAAGCGCCCGCCGCGCGGTGACGCCCCGGGCAAGAAGCCGTTCCGCCCCGGCTTCAAGCCAGGCGGCAAGCCCGGTTTCAAGGGCGGCAAGCCCGGCTTCAAGAAGCGCGACCGCTCGGAAGGCTGAGCCTTTCCCAATCAGCGAGAATCAAAAGGCCCGCGACACTGTCGCGGGCCTTTTCTTTTGGTGCGTTGCCCTGCCTGCTCAGTTCCAGAACCTCGACCATCATCCTGAGGTGCCCGGCAAAGCCGGGCCTCGAAGGAG
>JAEWAD010000485.1 GCA_023391905.1 Pseudomonadota bacterium
TTCCGCAATTTCGGTCTGTCGCTGGGCGACCTGATCCAGGAAGGCCATGTCGGGCTGCTCGAGGCCGCCGCTCGTTTCGAGCCGGACCGCGGGGTGCGCTTCTCGACCTATGCGAGCTGGTGGATCCGGGCCTCGATACAGGACTATATCTTGCGCAACTGGTCGATCGTGCGCGGCGGCACCAGCTCCACCCAGAAGGCGCTGTTCTTCAACCTGCGCCGCCTCCGCGCCAAGCTGTCGCAGGGCTCGGTCGCGGTTCCCAACCAGCAGATCTACCAGCAGATCGCCGTCGCGGTCGGCGTCTCGACCAGCGATGTCGCGCTGATGGATGCGCGGCTGTCGGGCTCCGACACCTCGCTCAACGCGCCGATCCACGACACCGAATCCTCGACCTCGGACCGGCAGGACTTCCTGGTCGACGAGACGCCGCTGCCGGACCAGACGGTCGGTGAGGTAATCGACACGGAACGGCGTGTGACCTGGCTCAACGAGGCGATGAACTCGCTCTCGGACCGCGAGGTGCGAATCCTGCGCGAGCGGCGGCTGCGCGAGGAAGGCGCGACGCTCGAATCGCTCGGCGAGACGCTCGGCATCTCGAAGGAGCGCGTGCGCCAGATCGAGAGCCGCGCCATCGAGAAGCTGAAGGCGGCGCTGCTGCGCGACCACCCCGACCGCGCCAGCTTCGTCTAGCGACCCGTCCGCCGGCCCCGGCGATCGTTCGCCTGCGGCAGTGGCATTCGACGACCTCCGCCCTCGATCGGGAAGATCGAGGGCGGAGTTTTCTCGTGCAGCGGAGACGTCAGGAGACGGGCATGCGGAGCGACACGGACTATCTGCGCATCACCATGAAACTCGCCGCCGAGAGCCGGGCGAGCGGCAATCATCCCTTCGGGGCGCTGCTGGTCGGGCCGGACGGCGACATCCTGCTCTCGTCCGGCAACACCTATGCGCGGGATCGCGGCGTCGGCCACGCCGAGTCGAATGTCGCCCGCGCCGCCGCGAAGCAGTACGAGCCCGCCTTCCTCGAGACATGCACGCTGGTGACCTCGGTCGAACCGTGCTGCATGTGCTCCGGCGCCAGCTACTGGGCCGGCATCGGCACGGTGGTCTTCGGCCTCGCCGAAAGCCGGTTGGTCGAGTTGACCGGCGACAATCCGAAGAACCTCACGCTCGATCTCAGTTGCCGCGCGGTATTCGCCGCCGGACAGCGCCCCGTGGCCGTGCGCGGCCCCTTCCCCGAGCTCGAGGACGAGATCGTCGAGGGCCACAGGGACTTCTGGTAGCGGACCGCTCCGGGCTGAGCCCGCCGCACCGTCCATGCGATCGTGAGGGCGCTGGCCGGCCTACGCCGTCCAGACCTCGGCCCGGCTCTCGCCGAGGCCGCGCTCGGCCAGCAGTTCCTCGATCACCGTCACCACCAGCTTGTGATCCTCGGCCTGCGGCAGGCCGGAGACGGTCGCCGTGCCGACCATGCCGACATTGGCGACGAGGATCGGGAAGGCGCCGCCATGCGGCAGATACTTCTTCGGATCGACGGCCTGCGCCGTGGCAAAGTCGACGCCGCGCTGGCGGGCGCGCTCGCCCATGTAATAGGACGAATGGCCGAAGCGGCGGACGACGGCCGTCTTGCCGGCGACCCAGAACTCGTTGTCGGCCGAGGTGCCGGCCAGCGCGCAGTAGTAGAGCCGCTGCTCGCCACGCGCGATCTCGACGACGATCGAGAGCCCGTCGCGACGCACCCGCTCGATGATGCGGCTGCCGAGCTCGATCGCGGTGTCGTTGTCGAACCGGTCGAAGACGAGGCGCCGCTCCTGGTCGAGCAGTTCCTGCAGCAGACTCTGGTCTTCACTCATTGGGACGCCCCTCCTCCATCGCGCCGCGCGCGCTCCCAACATGGAATCGCACCGAAAGCGCGGATGCGTCAATCACCCGCCGGAGGAAGAGCGGGCCGCTCAGCCCTCGTGCATCGCCGCGCCGGAGCGGAGCGTATTGCTGACGGTGCAGAGCGTCTCGGCGGTCGCGATCAGCCGTTCCTTGCTGTCGGCGTCGAGCGGGCCGTCGATCGTCACGGTGGTCGCGAAGCGGGCGATGCGCGAGGGCGCGTCCTCCGCCTTTTCCGGGATCACCCGCACCGTCACCCGCTCGATCGCGGCGAGTTGGCCCTCGGCGCGCGCCGCGGACTGGACGCTGATCGCGATGCAGGAGGCGAGCGACGCCGCCAGCAGGTCGACGGGGCTGAATCCCTCGGCCGAAGGCCGGGTCACGACGGAGAGCCGCCCGCCGGTCTCGCTCGTCACTTCCGGCAGGCCGTCGCGCCCCGCCGAAGCCGTCGCGCCGAAGACGCGGGTCCTGATCGTCGCATTCATGCCGTCATCCTCGAAGTCCGTTCGGCCAGCCCCGATCGGAGCGGCAGACCTCGAGTGCTAGAGCAATTCCCCGTTTCGGAGAAACGCCGAATGCGCGAGATGCCCTACAGCCAGGGCCAGTAGGCGAGCGTCCAGACGATGTCCGAGGTCGCATCCTCGTCCTTGTCGGGCTTGCCGAGCGGGAGGCCTTCCGCCACCCCGGGTTCGGCATCGTCGGAGAGGCCGGGCACCATTGTCGATGGCAGTGCATTCTTGTCGGCGGTCGGCGCCACCGCGACATTGCGGGGCCAGTCGAAGGCGTAGGACATGCAGGGTCTCCCGGTCATTCGCGCCGCTCTCGCGGTCGCCGATTCATCTCCATCCGCTCGGCAGGCCGGCTCTTTTCCATGCCGGCCGATGATGAGGTTGGGGGAAGTCGGGACGCCTGTCAACAATCCCGACTCGTTCGATCGAGTATCATTGCCGCGCCGCAGGGAAGGATTTGGCGCTGCCACCGGCTCCGGCGAAAAGCGCGCATCGGGGCCCTCGCCCCTGCCAGGCACAACGTCATCGGGATCACCCGACAAAAGAAAACGCCG
>JAEWAD010000497.1 GCA_023391905.1 Pseudomonadota bacterium
GGGAGGACTTGCCGCTGCCGGAAGCGCCCCGGACCAGAACCCCCGCGCCATCCACGACGACGGCGCCGGCGTGGATGGTGCCGGAGGCCGGGTCCGACGCGGTCACGACGACGCCGACGGCAGGCGCACGGTGAAGCGGGCGCCGACGATCTCGGCCCTGTCCGCCTTGGTGGCCTTGCCCTTGGAACGGTTCTCCGCCCAGATCCGGCCGCGATGCGCCTCGACGATCTGCTTCGAGATCGACAGGCCGAGGCCCGAATTCTGGCCGAACGCCTCCTGCTCCGGCCGGTCGGTGTAGAAGCGCTCGAAGATGCGGTCGATCTGCTCGGCGCGGATGCCGGGGCCGTCATCCTCGACGACGACATCGACCGAGGCGCCGCTGCGCCGCACGATCACCCGCACCGTGCCGTCCTGACGGCAGAACGAGCGGGCATTGTCGATCAGGTTGGTGAACACCTGCGCGAGGCGGCTGTCGTGGCCGAGCACGACGAAGGCGTCCTCCTCCTCGGCCTCCGCCACCTCGAGGCTGATGCGCGGGCCGTCCGGCTGCGAGGTATCGCGCGCCATCGAGACAACAGCCTCGACCACGGCGGCGACGTCGACCGGCGTCGCGTCCTGGCGCGCCAGCTCGGCATCGAGCCGCGACGCGTCGGAGATGTCGCTGATCAGCCGGTCGAGGCGGCGCACATCATGCTGGATGATGTCGTTGAGCCGCTTCTTCGAGGCCGCCGTCTTGGCGAGCGGCAACGTCTCGACCGCGCTCCGGAGCGAGGTGAGCGGGTTCTTGAGTTCATGGCTGACATCGGCGGCGAAGCTCTCGATCGCCTCGATGCGGTTGAACAAGGCGCCGGTCATCTCGCGCAACGCCTGCGACAGGTGGCCGATCTCGTCGCGGCGGTTGGAGAAGTCCGGGATCTGCGGCCGCGCGGTAACGCCGCGGCGGACGCGGTCGGCCGCATCGGCGAGGCGGCGGAGCGGCGCCGCGATCGTGCTGGCGAGCAGGATCGACAACAGCACGACGACGCCGGCCGAAACCAGGAAGACGCGCACGATCGCCATGCGCTCGGCATGGACGATCTGGTCGATGTCGCCGCCCTGGGTCGAGAGCAGCAGCACGCCAAGCACCGAGCGATAGCGCTGGATCGGCACCGCGACGGAGACGATCAGCTCGCCGCGCTCGGTGATGCGGACGATCGAGGACGGCCCGCCCTCGAGCGCGGTCGCCACCTCCGGATAGCCGCGGCCGTTCGATCCGCCGAGTTCCTGGTAGATCGGCAGGTCGTCGCGCTGCAGATGCACGTTCACCCATTGCCAGATGCGGTCGAGCAGGGCCGGCTCCTCATCGGCCGGCGGCAGGTCGAAGCGCAGGATCTGGCCGCGCGAATAGAGATGGCGGGAATCGAGCACCAGGGCGCCATCGCGATCATAGATGCGGGCGCGCGTGCGGGTCGGCGAAATCAGCCGGCGGAGAACGGGCGCGACGCGCTCCGGATTGATCGGGAAGTCGAGCCCCTCGATCGAGTTCTCGCCCGGCATCAGGCTTTCGCCCGCCTGCAGCTCCAGCAGCCGGTCGGGATCGATCGTCAGGTTGTTGGTCTCGACAGTCGCCGCGCCGGCGACGGCGCCGGCGATGATCTCGCCCTGGGTCAACAGGCTCTCGAGCCGCGCGTCGATCAGGCCGGCGCGGAACTGGTTCAGGTAGAGGATGCCCGAGACAAGGACGATCAGCGCCGCCAGGTTCAGGATGATGATGCGGCGCGTCAGGCTGGAAAAGGCATGCAGGCCGACGGAGCGCAGCAGCCGGCCGAAGCCGCGCCGCAGCATGCGCAGGCGCAGGCGCCAGGGACGTCGGCGCGGTGCAATCGGCTCCTCGATACTGATCGTCATGCCTCTCTCGAGCCCGACCGGCCGTCAGGCCTCCTTGAAGCGGTAACCGACGCCGTAGAGCGTCTCGATCATATCGAAGTCGTCGTCGACGACCTTGAACTTCTTGCGCAGGCGCTTGATGTGGCTGTCGATGGTGCGATCGTCGACATAGACCTGGTCGTCATAGGCGGCGTCCATCAGAGCGTTGCGGCTCTTCACCACGCCCGGGCGCTGCGCCAGCGCATAGAGGATCAGGAACTCGGTCACCGTCAGCGTCACCGGCTGGCCGTTCCAGGTGCAGGTGTGCCGTTCCTGGTCCATCGACAGCGCGCCGCGATCGAGGTTGCGGGCGGCATCGGGAACCTTGGCGGTGGCGGCCACAGCCTCGCGCGGCTGGAAGCGGCGCAGCACCGCCTTGACCCGCTCGACCAGAAGGCGCTGCGAGAACGGCTTCTTGATGAAATCGTCGGCGCCCATCTTCAGGCCGAACAGCTCGTCGATCTCGTCGTCCTTCGAGGTCAGGAAGATCACGGGCAGATCGGTGCGCTGACGCAACCTGCGCAGCAGCTCCATCCCGTCCATGCGCGGCATCTTGATGTCGAGGATGGCGAGATCCGGCAGCGACTGCTGGAAGCCGTCCAGGGCGGAGGCGCCGTCCGTATAGGTCTGGACGCGATAGCCCTCCGACTCCAGTGCTATCGACACGGAGGCGAGGATGTTTCGATCATCGTCGACCAGAGCGATCGTCGGCATTGATGAGCTTCTCCCGAAGACGTGCCCGAAGGCGTTTACGGCCTGAAGCGACAGGCAATCGCGAATCCTGCCGGCACGGCCTAAACGTCGCAGGAATACGCGCAAAATATGGCGTGCAACCTAGCGAATTTAAACCCGGCACGCCAACGGGCCGGAAAAGTTCCATGAAGTGAGAGACATACAAAGTTGATACTGATAATCATCTTTTGAACCAGTCTGTTTCAAAGGAACGTCCTGATGCTCGACAATTCCTCCTTCGACCCGGTCGCCACGGGCCGCGCTGTCATGCGCAGCACCATCGCCGGAAGCCTGGCGACCCTGGACGAGGCGGGCAATCCGTTCGCGACGCTGGCCACCATGGCGACGATGCCGGATGGCCGGCCGATCTTCGCCCTTTCCGACCTCGCCGTGCACACCCACAATCTGAAGCGCGACCCGCGCGCCTCGCTGCTCCTGGTCGCGCCCGGCGGCGAGACCGGCAATCCGCTCGCCGGCGCCCGCATCACCCTGGTGGGCACGGTGGAACGCACGGAGGATCCGCATGCGGCCTGGCGCTACGCGCTGCGTCAGGGCAAGGCGGCCGGGGCCTCGGCCCTGCCCGGCTTCCACCACTACGTCATGAACGTGACCGGCTCGCACCTCGTCGCCGGCTTCGGCAACATCGCGCAAGTTCCGGCGGAAAAGCTTCTGCTGGATTACTCAGACGCCCAAGAACTTCTCGCCGGCGAGAAGCACGTCGTCGAGCACATGAACGACGATCACGCCGACGCCATCGCCCTTTATGCGATCAAGTTGCTCAACCTGCCGGCGGGCAACTGGCGCATGACTGGCTGCGATCCCGAAGGTATTGACATCGCGACGGCTACGCAGCGCGCCTTCCTGCCGTTCCCGACGCGAGCAACGACGGTAGGCGAGGCCGGCGGCTACCTGAAGTCGTTCGCAAAACAGGCGAGATCGTTGGAACAATAATGTCATTTTGCAAACAAATAGAATATTCTGTTTGTTTGGAGATCAAAATAACAGTTCTCGACCCTGCCTTTGCTTTGCGGCACCCGATTAAAACGATTTAATCGGGTGCCGACATCTCGGCCTGTGCAGTTTTTGTTGCAGTCGCGAAATCCGATCCTCTAGGTTCTCGCCTGTCGGCGGGGTGGCCCGTCGACAGAGCCGGTGCGGCCCGCCATTGCGGCGCACCCTTCCCCGGAGCGAGGCCTCGCACAGAAGCGGGTGCCTCTCAGAGGAGACGACCCGTGACCGAGAACGGCATTCGCAATCCTGCCCATGGCGCCGAGCAGTTCGGCTTGAAGTGGCTGGCCGGTCTCTACTGGAACTATGGGGCACCGGCGCTTTATGAGGAGGCGCTGCGGCGCGGCGAGGCAGTGGTATCGGCAGACGGCGCGCTCGTCGTCGAAACCGGCGTCCACACCGGCCGCTCGCCGCAGGACAAGTTCGTCGTCCGCGACGCGCTGACCGAAAACGCTGTCTGGTGGGACAACAACAAGGCGCTCTCGAAAGCGCATTTCGACGTCCTCTATGCCGACATGCTGGCGCACGCCTCCGGCCGCGAGCTCTTCGCCCAGGACCTGCAGGGCGGCGCCGACCTGACCGAGAACGTCGCGGTGCGCGTCTTCACCGAGAAGGCCTGGCATTCGCTCTTCATCCGCAACCTGCTGATCCGCCCCGAAGCGGCGGCGCTGAAGACCTTCGTGCCGAAGCTGACGATCCTCGACCTGCCGAGCTTCAAGGCCAATCCGGATCGGCATGGCTGCCGGACCGAGACGGTCATCGCCTGCGATTTCACGCGCGGCATCGTGCTGATCGGCGGCACGTCCTACGCGGGCGAGATGAAGAAGTCGGTGTTCAGCTACCTGAACTTCACGTTGCCGCCGAAGGGCGTCATGCCGATGCACTGCTCGGCCAATGTCGGCCCGGATGGCGACGCGGCCGTGTTCTTCGGCCTGTCCGGCACCGGCAAGACGACGCTGTCCGCCGACCCGGCCCGCACGCTGATCGGCGATGACGAGCATGGCTGGGGCCCGGACGGCATCTTCAACTTCGAGGGCGGCTGCTACGCCAAGACGATCAAGCTGTCGGCCGAGGCCGAGCCGGAGATCTTCGCCACCACCAAGCGCTTCGGCACGGTGCTGGAGAATGTCGGCATCGATCCGGTGACCCGCCAGATCGACTTCAACGACGCCTCGAAGACCGAGAACACCCGCGCCGCCTATCCGCTGCATTTCATCCCGAATGCCAGCGAGACCGGCCGGGCCGGCCATCCGAAAACGATCGTCATGCTGACGGCCGACGCCTTCGGCGTGATGCCGCCGATCGCCAAGCTGACGCCGGAACAGGCGATGTACCACTTCCTGTCGGGCTACACCGCCAAGGTGGCCGGCACGGAGAAGGGCGTGACCGAGCCGCAGGCGACGTTCTCGACCTGCTTCGGCTCGCCATTCATGCCGCGCCATCCGGCCGAGTACGGCAACCTGCTCCGCAGCCTGATCGCCGAGCACGGCGTCTCCTGCTGGCTCGTCAACACGGGCTGGACCGGCGGCGCCTACGGCACCGGCCGCCGCATGCCGATCAAGGCAACCCGCACCCTGCTGACGGCGGCCCTGAACGGCTCGCTCGATGAGGGTCGCTTCTACACGGACCGCACCTTCGGCTTCCAGGTGCCGACCGACGTCGCCGGCGTCGAGCCGCACATCCTGCATCCGCGCAAGACCTGGCAGGACAAGGCCGGCTACGACGCCCAGGCGGCGAAGCTGGTCGGCATGTTCCTGAAGAACTTCGAGAAGTTCGAGACCCATGTCGACGCCGCGGTGACGGCGGCGGCGCCGGGCACCATGGTCGCCTGATCCGCGACCGCCCTTTCCGAAGGGCCTCCGATTCACTACGCTCCCCGGCTGTCCTGCACAGCCTGGGAGTTCCCGATGCCGCCCCCGATCGCGGTCGAACTGCTGCCCCACTCGCCCGAATGGGCAGGCGCCGCGGCGCGCGAGGGGCAACGGCTGGCCGAGGCGCTCGGCCCCTCTCTGGTCGCCGTCCACCACATCGGCTCGACCGCCATCCCCGACATCGTCGCCAAGCCGATCCTCGATCTCATCCCGGAAGTCCGCTCGCTGGCGGGCGTCGACGCCCATGCGTCCGAGCTGCGTGCGCTCGGCTACGAATGGTGGGGCGAATACGGGATGGCCGGCCGACGCTACGCGACGCTGACCGACGGGACGACCGGCCAGCGCTGCGTCCAACTGCACATCTTCGAAACCGGTTCGCCGCATATCGAGCGGCACCTCGCCTTTCGCGATTTTCTCCGCGCGCATGCGGACAAGGCGCGAGAGTACGAGGCTGTCAAGCTGGCAAGCCGCGACCAGCATCCCGACGATTCCCACGCCTATTCCGACGCCAAATCGGCCTGGATCGTTGCAGCCGAGGCCGAGGCGATCGTATTCTACCGGGCCGGCTAAGACGGTTCTTCGCGGCTCAATTTCGCCTGGGTGTCGCCGCGCCATAGCCAATCGACCGAACTGGTCGAATGACGGGAAGCCGAGTGCGCCAACCTACCTTTCATCGTGTCGTCGGCCTCGGCCAGATCTGCCGAGCCAAGTACAATATCGAGCGGAAATGGACCGAGCATCGTCGCACGAGTTGGCGCGCGACGACGGATTGCCTGACGCGCACGGTGTTCGACTGGCAAGCGACGCCCTATCCGGCGCTGCTCGAATACTTCCGTCGGGATTTTCGGGGCATGTTCGAACTGGATGATTTGGGCATGCTCGACGGCCGCGTCGTCAACGAGCGCTTTGGCACGCTGCACCTGCACGACTTTCCCGATAATCCCGACCTCACCGCGCACTATGCAGCGGCGCGCTCCCGCCATGATCATCTCTGCGACAGGACGCGCATCGCCATCACGACACCGCTGCCGACGCTGTTCATCCGCTACGGCGCGCTGCCGCCGGCCGAGGAGAGCGTCCTGCACGATGCCATCGCCGCCTTCCGGCGCGGCGCCCCCTTCGCCCTCGCCCTGATCGACGATGACGACCATCCCCCTTCCGACCCGAACGAGCCATGGCAGGGCAACCACGACTACTGGGACAGGGCGCTGTCGCGATATTCGGTGCGGTCCGAAACCCCGCTCGCCCAGATCCTGCAAAAGATGGCCCGCGAGCAGGTCCTCCGCATCGCGGGCCACATCCGGCACCTTCGCTTCTGATCCCTGCGGCGCCCATGCGACCTGCGGACCAGACACGAAAAAGGCCCGGCGATCGCTCGCCGGGCCTTCGTATTTGAATGGAGCGGGGCGATTACTCGCCGGCGGCTTCCGTCTTCTCCGCCTTCTCCTGCGCGATCTCGGCGCCGGTCGCCTGGTCCACGACCTTCATCGACAGGCGGACCTTGCCGCGCTCGTCGAAGCCGAGGAGCTTGACCCAGACCTTGTCGCCTTCCTTGACGACGTCCTGGGTCTTGGCGACGCGCTGGCTGGACAGCTGCGAGATATGGACGAGGCCGTCCTTGGCGCCGAAGAAGTTGACGAAGGCGCCGAAGTCGGTGGTCTTGACGACCGTGCCCTGGTAGATGGCGCCGACTTCCGGCTCGGCGGCGATGCCCTTGATCCAGTTCAGCGCGGCGGTGATCGCCTTGCCGTCCGAGGAGGCGACCTTGACGGTGCCGTCGTCGGAGATGTCGATCTTGGCGCCGGTCTTTTCCACGATCTCGCGGATGACCTTGCCGCCCGAACCGATCACTTCACGGATCTTGTCGGTCGGGATCTGGATGACCTCGATGCGCGGCGCATGCTCGCCGAGCGACGGACGCGCGGTGGTCAGCGCCTTCGCCATCTCGCCGAGGATATGCTCGCGACCGCCCTTGGCCTGCTCCAGAGCGACCTTCATGATCTCCTCGGTGATACCGGCGATCTTGATGTCCATCTGCAGCGAGGTGACGCCCTCGGCCGTGCCGGCAACCTTGAAGTCCATGTCGCCGAGGTGATCCTCGTCGCCCAGGATGTCGGAGAGAACCGCGTAGCGGTCGCCCTCGAGGATCAGGCCCATGGCGATGCCCGCCACCGGACGCTTCAGCGGCACGCCGGCATCCATCAGCGACAGCGAGGTGCCGCAGACGGTAGCCATCGAGGACGAGCCGTTCGATTCCGTGATCTCGGAAACGACGCGCAGCGTGTAGGGGAACTCGTGGTGGACCGGCAGGACCGGACGGACAGCGCGCCAGGCGAGCTTGCCGTGGCCGATCTCGCGACGGCCGGGCGAACCCATGCGGCCGGTCTCGCCGACCGAGTAGGGCGGGAAGTTGTAGTGCAGCAGGAAGGTTTCCTTGTAGGTGCCTTCCAGCGCGTCGATGAACTGCTCGTCATCGCCGGTGCCGAGCGTCGCGACCACCAGGGCCTGCGTCTCGCCACGGGTGAACAGCGCCGAACCATGCGTGCGCGGCAGGACGCCGACTTCCGAGACGATCGGGCGGACCGTCTTCAGATCGCGGCCGTCGATGCGGCTGCCGGTGTCGAGGATGTTCCAGCGCACGATCTTGGCCTGGAGTTCCTTGAAGACGGCGCCGATCTTCTCCTTGTCGAAGCGGGGCTCTTCGCCTTCCGGGAAGAAATGCGCGATCACCTTCGCCTTGACGGCGTCGACGGCGGCATAGCGCTCCTGCTTGACGGTGTTCTTGTAGGCGGCGCGGAGTTCCGTCTCGGCGATGCCGAGCATCTCGGTCTCGATCGCCGACAGATCGGCCGGCGCAAACTCGCGCGGCTCCTTGGCGGACTTCTCGGCGAGCTGGATGATCGCGTCGATCACCGGCTGGAAGCCGCGATGGCCGAACATGACGGCGCCGAGCATCGTCTCCTCGGAGAGCTCCTGCGCCTCCGACTCGACCATCAGCACGGCGTCCTGGGTGCCGGCGACGACGAGGTCGAGCTTCGAGCCCTCGTTCTGGTCGAGCAGCGGGTTCAGCACGAACTCGCCGTCGATCAGGCCGACGCGGGCGGCGCCGACCGGGCCCATGAAGGGCACGCCGGAGATCGTCAGCGCCGCCGAGGCGGCGACCATGGCGACCATGTCGGGATCGTTCTCGAGGTCATGCGAAAGCACCGTGGCGACGACCTGGGTCTCGCAGCGGAAGCCTTCCGGGAACAGCGGGCGGATCGGACGGTCGATCAGGCGCGAGGTCAGCGTCTCCTTCTCGGAGGGACGGCCTTCACGCTTGAAGAAACCACCGGGGATCTTGCCGGCGGCGAACGTCTTTTCCTGATAGTTCACCGTCAGCGGGAAGAAGTCGACGCCGGGCTTGGGCGCCTTGGCGGCGACCACGGTCGCCAGGACGGTCGTCTCGCCGTAGGTGGCGAGCACGGCACCGTCGGCCTGGCGGGCCACCTTGCCGGTCTCGAGAATGAGCGGGCGACCGCCCCATTCAATTTCGACGCGTTGAACATCGAACATGGCAATTCCTTTCCTGCGCGGATGCGCCAAAGGAGCCATGAGCAAGACGGCGGGAGGCTTTCATACCTTCGAGGTGTAAAGCATCCGGCGATCCTGCCATGGCTCGACCGCTTGATCCGCGGGCAATGCGCGGCAGCCCCATGCCGCCGCGCCGTACAGGCGTCTTTGGAGGCGGGCCGGAGGCCCGCCTGTCTCAGCGACGCAGGCCGAGGCGCTCGATGAGCGTCTTGTAGCGCTGCTCGTCCTTGTTCTTCAGGTAGTCGAGCAGGCTACGGCGCTGGCTGACCATCTTGAGAAGGCCGCGGCGCGAATGGTTGTCCTTGTTGTGACCCTTGAAGTGCTCGGTCAGGTTGGCGATGCGCTCGGAGAGCACCGCGACCTGCACTTCCGGCGAGCCCGTATCGTTCTCGACGGTGGCGTATTCCTTGATCAGTTCCGCCTTACGGGCAGCTGTGATCGACATCGGGTATCCCTTTCTTCGGGTTCTTCAGCCGGCTGGTGCCGGCATTGGCAAGACATGACCGGATGCCGTTCCCTCTCCGACGTGCCGCTCCCGTCCGGGGCGGATCGTCTCGCTGAGGCTTGGCATCTCGGTCTCGAACGACGCGCCGGCCGATGCCGTCGCGTTGCCGCAGGTCAGGCGGCCAGTGCCGGGATGTCGTCCAGCACGGTCGCCGCTCCATGCGACGACGCCCGAAGGGCCACAAAACCCTCCGGGAGCGCGGCCTATATGGCCGAATTGGGCGTCAATAGCCAGCGGAAATTTCCCGAACCGCCATTCAGCCGCCGACGAAGACGCGCGACGGGTGGAATTCACCCCGCTCGACTTCACCGATCGCGAGCAGCGTTCCGGCCACCGTCGCATAGACGGTTTCACCGCTCGCCGGCGCATCGCGGCCGCGCAGCAGCACGCTCTGGCCGTTGCGGATCCGGGCCGCGTCCGTCTCCGACAGGCGGACCTCGAGCAGGCCGCCGAGCGCGGTCTCGACGGACGCCATCCGTTCGTCGCAGGCCTCCGGTCCGCCCTCCTCGTGCAGCGCCTTGAGGCTGTCGAGGCGGATCATCGCCGCTTCCTCGAACGGCCCGACGACGAGCCGACGGAGGCCGACGACATGGCCGCGCGTGCCGAGCGCCCGGGCCATGTCGCGCGCGATGGCGCGGACATAGGTGCCCTTGCCGCATTCGGCGGCGAAGACCGCGGTGTTCTCGTCGGGCATGTCGACGAGGTCGAGCTGATGGATCTGGATTGGCCGGGCCTCGAGCTCGACCTCTTCCCCGTCGCGCGCCAGGTCGTAGGCGCGCTCACCGTCGACCTTGATCGCCGAAAACGCCGGCGGAACCTGCATGATCTCGCCGGTGAACTGCGGCAGGACCGCCTCGATCTCGGCGCGGCTCGGCCGCACGTCGGACGTGGCGACCGGTTGCCCCTCGGCGTCGTCGGTGCGGGTCTCCTCGCCCCAGCGGACGGTGAAGCCATAGACCTTGCGGCCGTCCATGACATAGGGGACCGTCTTGGTCGCCTCGCCAAGCGCGATCGGCAGGCAGCCGGTGGCGAGCGGGTCGAGCGTGCCGGCATGACCGGCCTTCTGGGCGCCGAACAGGCGCTTCACCACGGCGACGGCCTGCGTCGAGGTCATCCCGAGCGGCTTGTCGAGATTGACCCAGCCGGAAACGGGCCGGCCCTTCTTCTGGCGCTGAGCCATCTGCTACCCTTCGTCGGAATCGTCGTCGCGCGGCGCCGTCTCGATATCATGGCGCACCACCGGATCGGAGCGCAGCAGGGCGTCGATGCGCGCGCCCTCGCCGAACGAGGTATCGACGCGGAAGCGGAGGTCGGTGGCGAACTTCATGGCAACCCGGCGCGAAACCTCGCCGCGCAGGAACTTGCGGTTCGCTTCCAGCGCCTCGACCACGGCCTCGGCATCCCCGCCGCCGAGCGGCATCACAAAGCAGGTCGCGAGCTTCAGATCGCTGGTCATGCGGACTTCGGGAATGGTGACGATCACGCCGTCGAGGGCGGGCTCGTTCAGCAGGCCGCGCGCGAGAACCTCGGAAAGGGCATGGCGCACCAGCTCGCCGACGCGCAGCTGACGCTGGCCCGGGACGCCGATCTTCTTACCATTGGCAGCCGTTCTGGCCATTTCGTGAAATCTCCATCGCACCGCGCAAACGGCTTGCGCGGCCGGCCTTTGCAGGCCGCCCGCAGCCGGTCGGTCGACATATATACCGATAACCCAGGAGGAACGCGGCCGGACCGGTCGCGTTCCTCGACAAGCGGGGCTTAGAGCGACCGCTTGATTTCCTCGACGCGATAGCACTCGATGATGTCGCCAGCGCGCATGTCTTCGTACTTCTCGAAGGCCATGCCGCACTCCTGGCCCGCCGGCACTTCCTTGACTTCGTCCTTGAAGCGCTTGAGCGTCGAGAGCTTGCCCTCGTGGATGACGACGTTGTCGCGGATGAGGCGGACATGGGCGCCGCGCTCGACCGTGCCGTCGGTGACGCGGCAACCCGCGACCTTGCCGACCTTCGAGATGTGGAACACCTCGAGGATCTCGGCATTGCCGAGCATCGTCTCGCGCCGCTCGGGCGTCAGCAGGCCGGACATCGCCGCCTTCACGTCATCCACGAGGTCGTAGATGATGTTGTAGTAGCGGATCTCGATGCCCTCGCGATCGGCCACGTCGCGCGCCTGCTTGTTGGCACGCACGTTGAAGCCGATGATCGCCGCGTTCGACGTCGCCGCGAGGGTGACATCGGACTCGGTGACGCCACCGACGCCGGACAGAATGATGCGGGCCTGCACCTCGTCGGTGCCGAGAGCCTCCAGCGCGCCGGCGATCGCCTCGACCGAACCCTGCACGTCACCCTTGATGACGAGCGGGAATTCCTTGAGGCCGGAGCTCTTGCGCTGGCTCATCATCTCGGCGAGCGAGCCGCGCGCCGTCGTCTGACGGGCAACCTGCTTCTCGCGCTTCTGACG
>JAEWAD010000124.1 GCA_023391905.1 Pseudomonadota bacterium
GGGGGCCGTCCCCCCCCCCCCCCCCCCCCCCCCCCCCGCCGCGCCCAGCTCCGCCACCATCGGACGAAGGTGCTCCATCTGGCCGGCGGCGTCGAGGCCGCCCTCGGTGGTGCGCTCCTCGCGCCGCTCCGGCACGATGCAGGCCGCGTGCGGCCGATGCCGCAGCGCGATCTCCACCATCTCGCGCGTCGCGGCCATCTCGAAATTGAGCGGCAGCGCGATCTCGGCGCGCAGGCGCTCGATGTCGCTGTCGATGATGTGGCGGCGATCCTCGCGCAGATGCGCCGTGATCCCGTCGGCGCCGGCCTGGGCGGCGAGATGGGCGGCCCGCACCGGATCGGGATGGAAGCCGCCGCGCGCGTTCCGCACGGTCGCGACGTGGTCGACATTGACACCGAGACGGAGTTCGTTGCGGACAGTCACGACGTGATCCTTTCACTCAATGCCGGCTGCGATCGTGCAGCGCGCCGCGGCGCATGGCGAATCGTTGCCGCCGCGACGTCTGGAAACCCTGCGCCGCGATATAGACCAGAACATAGGAGATCGCACCCAGCAGCAAGGCGATCGGAACGGCGCCGACCAGCATCGGTTCGAGGATCGGCCAGATCTCGCGCCAGGATTCGGTCAGCAGTTTGTGCGCGAGGTGGTCGAGATCGACCGGCTCGGGACGGCGCCCGAACCAGCCGAGGATGAGGCTCCCGGTTTCGAACGTGCCCAGCCAGATGAACGGGAAGGTGAGCGGGTTGCCCAGAGAGGTGCCGAGCACGGCCGCCAGCACGTTGCCGCGCACGAGGAATGCGACGACGAAGCAGAGCAGGTAGTGGAAACCGAGGAACGGCGTCATCGCCAGCGCGACGCCCGCCGAGAAGCCCGCCGCGATCGAGTGCGGCGAGCCCGAAAGCCGCATCAGCCGCTTCTGGTAGTAGCGCGACGTTCGCGCCCACCCTCCCCTTGGCCAGACCAACTGGACCAGCTTCTGGTGCGGCTTCAGGGGACGGCGGCGACGAAAAAGCATGTCCGCTTGCGACGGCGCTCGGGGCGCGGTTCCCTCAGAGGCTGCGGCTGCCCGGCTTGACGGGTGGAATGGCGGCCAGTTCCGGCGGCAGCTGGTCGGCCGGGTAGGCCGGCACCTTGTAGCGCGTGAGCGAGATCAGCGGGACGCCCACCTCGGCCTCGCCGTCGGAACGGTCGATCAGGCAAGCGGCGGCCACGACATTGCCGCCGATGCCACGGATCGCGCTGATCGTCTCGCGGATCGACAGGCCCGTGCTGACGATATCCTCGACGACGATGATGCGGGCGTTTTCAGGCAGCTCGAAGCGGCGCAGGCGAAACTCGCCCTGCTCGCGCTCGACCCACATGGCGGGAACGCCAAGATGGCGGGCCGTCTCGTAGCCGGGGATCAGGCCACCCAGCGCCGGCGACACGATCAGGTCGAACTCGATGCCCTCGGCGCGGATGCGCTCGGCGAGCGCCTTGCAGAGGCGCTCGGTCCGATCCGGATACATGAAGACGCGCGCCTTCTGCAGGAAGATCGGGCTGCGCAGGCCGGAACTCAGGATGAAATGCCCCTCGAGAAGTGCGCCGGACGCGCGGAAAACGTCGAGGATTTCGGCTTGGTTCATTCTCTGTCCTGTCCAGATCTTGCCGTCTCAGCCCTCAGGCGTTGACGCGGTTGGCGGCGCTGACGACGTGGCGTTCGCGCAGGTCGCTCAGAAGGCGGTTGAGGTGCTTCAGGTCCCAGACCTCGAGATCGATCAGAAGCTCCGAAAAATCGGGCGCGCTCTTCACGATCCGGAGGTTGGAGATGTTGCCGTCATTGTCGGCGATGATCTGGGCGATCTGCGCCAAGGTGCCGGGCTCGTTGATCGCCGTTACCTCGATGCGGGCCGGGAAGCGCTCGCGGTTGGCGGCGTCGATGTCCCAGCGCACGTCGAGCCAGCGATCCGGCTCGTCGTCGAACTCCTTCAGCGCCGGCGACTGGATCGGATAGATCGTGATCCCCTCGCCCGGCGTCATGATGCCGACGATGCGGTCACCCGGCACCGCGCCCGCCTCGGGCGCGAAGCGGACAGGCATGTCACCATGCAGGCCACGGATGGGGATTGCCGGCAATTCCGCCTGCGTCTCGCCGTTCGGAACCCGGAAGACCATGCCCGAGCCCTTCTTGAGGCCGAACCAGCCGGGCTCACCACCCGTTCCGTTACCGCCCTTCGGCACGGCCGCGCGCTCTTCCTTGTGATCGGGATAGACGGCCTTGAGGACGTTCACCGACGGGATCTCGCCGCGCCCGACCGAGGCCAGCATGTCCTCGATGTTCTGCTGCGCCAGGCGCGGCAGCGCCGCCTTGAGGCGGTCATCCGAGAAATCGCGACCGGCCCGCTCGAAGGCGCGCTCGACGATCTTGCGGCCGAGGCCGGCATATTGCTTGCGGATCGCCGTGCGGGCGGCGCGGCGGATCGAAGCGCGCGCCTTGCCGGTGATGGCGATCGATTCCCAAGCCGGCGGCGGCACCTGCGCCTTGGAGCAGATGATCTCGACCTCGTCGCCGTTGTGCAGCTCGGTCGTCAGCGGCATCATCCGGCCGTTGATCTTGCAACCGACGCAGGTGTCGCCGATGTCGGTATGCACCGCATAGGCGAAATCGATCGGCGTCGCGCCGCGCGGCAGCGCGATCAGGCGCCCCTTGGGCGTGAAGCAGAATACCTGGTCGTGGAAGAGCTCGAGCTTGGTGTTCTCGAGGAACTCCTCCGGCGTGTCGCCCTCGGCCAGCATCTCGACTGTTCGCCGCAGCCAGGTATAGGCGCGGCTCTCGTCCGAGAGATTGCCGTTGCCCTTGTCCTTGTAGAGCGCATGCGCCGCGATGCCGTACTCGGCGACGTCGTTCATCTCGCGGGTGCGAATCTGCAGCTCGACGCGCTGCCGGCCGGGGCCGACCACGGTGGTGTGGATCGAGCGGTAGTCGTTCTGCTTCGGAGTCGAGATATAGTCCTTGAACCGGCCCGGCACGGTCGGCCAGGTGGTGTGCACGATGCCGAGCGCCGAGTAGCACTCGGCCATCGATCCGACGATGACGCGGAAGCCGATGATGTCGGAGAGCTGCTCGAACGAAACGGCCTTCCGCTCCATCTTGCGGAAGATCGAATAGGGGCGCTTGGTCCGGCCGAAGACCTTGGCCTGCATGCCGTGCTTTTCGAGCTTCTCGCGCAGGTCCTTCTCGATTTCCTCGATCAGGGTCTCGTTGCGGCTGCGCACTTCGGCCAGACGGTTGGTGACCGCGAGATGCGCCTCGGGATTGACGACCGCGAAGGCGAGCTCCTCGAGCTCCTCGCGCATGTCGTGCATGCCCATGCGACCGGCCAGCGGCGCATAGATCTCCAGCGTCTCCTCGGCGATCCGGCCGCGCTTCTCCTCCGGCATGAAATGCAGCGTGCGCATGTTGTGAAGCCGGTCAGCCAGCTTCACCAGCAGCACGCGCACATCTTCGGAGATGGCGAGCAGGAGCTTGCGGAAATTCTCGGCCTGCGCGGCCTTCTTCGTCACCAGATCGAGGCGCTTGATCTTGGTCAGGCCCTCGACGAGGCGACCGATATCCTCGCCGAACATCCCATCGATTTCGGAGCGCGTGGCATCCGTGTCCTCGATGGTGTCATGCAGCAGCGCGACCGCGATGGTCGCGTCGTCGAGCTTCAGGTCCGTGAGGATGCCGGCGACTTCGAGCGGATGCGAAAAATACGGATCGCCGTTGGCACGTCGCTGCGTGCCATGCTTCTGCATGGCATACACATAGGCCTTGTTCAAAAGCCCCTCGTCGGCCTGCGGATTATACCGCTGGACACGCTCGAGGAGTTCGTATTGGCGCATCATGGCGCAATTTCCGAAGGCACACGAATAGGCCGGGCTAGACCCGGCCAAAAGGCTATCCTTTCATATAGGATAGCGAATGTGGCCAAACGACAAGTCGCTTGGCCCGAAGGCGTCGGGACGCCTCAGAAATCGTCCTGCTTGTCCGGCGGAACCATGTTCTCGAGGCCGCGCAGCAGCTCTTCCTCGGACATGCGATCGAAGGCGACGCCATTGTCCTCGTCAGCCGAATCGTCCGCCAGCAGCGGCAGATCCTGCTCCGGCTCGTCAACCTCGACATACTTCTGCAGCGAGTGGATCAGATCCTCCTTGAGATCGTCCGGATGAACGGTCTCGTCGGCGATCTCGCGCAGGGCGACGACGGGGTTCTTGTCGTTATCGCGATCGATCGTCAGCGGCGAACCGCTCGCGATCATGCGGGCACGGTGGCCGGCAAGGAGCACCAGCTCGAAGCGGTTCTCGACCTTGTCGACGCAATCTTCCACGGTGACGCGCGCCATGTCAGGTCTCCTGTTCGGGAAAATCCGGGGTTCAAGCGCGCATGAATAAGTGCGCGGCCGTTGAATTGCAAGAGTTTATCGGCCGCAGCCACCGTGTCGCAGCGCCACGAGCCAGCCGGATCTGCCCACAAAACGGGCTCACGCGCCGTTTGCCGGGATCGCCCGCACGCTATATTGATGGAGCATTGATTATTCGAGTCGGAGGAGCCCCTCACCGGCTCCTGCAATTCATACTGTCATATTCATAGTCCAGTTCCTGGGTTCCGAAATGTTCGATTCACGCGAGAAGATCGCCCTCTTCATCGACGGCGCCAACCTCTACGCGGCCGCCAAGGCCCTCGCTTTCGATATCGACTACAAGAAGCTGCTGGCCGAGTTCCAGTCCAAGGGCTACCTGATGCGCGCGTACTATTACACGGCGCTGTCCGAGGACCAGGAATACTCGTCGATCCGACCGCTGATCGACTGGCTCGACTACAACGGCTACACCGTCGTAACCAAGCCGACGAAGGAATTCTTCGACGCCGCCGGACGCCGCAAGGTGAAGGGCAACATGGACATCGAGCTCGCAGTCCACGTCATGGAAGTGGCCGAGCATGTCGACCATGTCGTGCTGTTCTCCGGCGACGGCGAATTCCGCTCGCTGGTCGAGGCCGTGCAGCGCAAGGGCCGCAAGGTCTCCGTCGTCTCGACGCTCGCCACCCAGCCGCCGATGATCGCCGACGAACTGCGCCGGCAGGCCGACCATTTCATCGACCTGACCAGCCTGCAGGGCCGCATCGGGCGCGACCCGTCCGAGCGCCTTCACCGCAGCGCCGAACGGCAGCACGCGACCACCACCTTCGAAGACGATTTCGACGACGAGATCTGAGACCGAGCCCCGCCGGTGACCTTGTCCTCCTCGGATCCGGGCCGCGATTGCCCGCTCTGCCCCAGGCTCGTCGCCTTCCGCGAGGAATGGCGCGGCAAGCAGCCGGACTGGAACAACGCACCCGTGCCGTCCTTCGGGACCAATGACGGACGCCTGCTGATCGTCGGCCTCGCGCCGGGGCTGCGCGGCGCCAACCGGACCGGCCGCCCGTTCACCGGCGACTATGCCGGCGACCTGCTCTACCAGACGATGATCGATTTCGGCTTTGCACGCGGGGTGTTCGAAGCCAGGCCCGACGACAGCCTGACGCCGGTCGACACGGCCGTCACCAACGCGGTGCGTTGCGTACCGCCGGAGAACAAGCCGACCACCGACGAGATCCGGACCTGCCGCCCCTTCCTGACCGCCACCCTCGCCGGCATGCCGCGACTTGTCGCTGTCGTAGCGCTCGGCAAGATCGCCCATGACAGCGCCGTCGTCGCGCTTGGCGAGAAGATGGCGCGACACAAGTTTGGCCACGGCGCGCAACATAAGATTGGCGCACTTACCGTCTTCGACAGCTACCACTGCTCCCGCTACAACACGAATACCGGCGTACTGACACCGGAAATGTTCCGCGCCGTGTTCGCAAGCGTCCGCGCCCACCTCGACGCCCTGCCCGGCTGAGCAGCAACGCCGCGATGTCGGCGCGACGCCAATCCATCCGCGGATCCGCCAATCAGCACAACCCGCGCCCTCCGGACCACCTGCCCGCCCGCAAAATTGGCCGCAACGGCCACATTCGCGCCCCTTCCGCGCCAACGATGCGCTCCAAATCGGGCGGTGCTGCAAATTAGCAACTAAAGCTTACAATCACCCATACATATCGGAAGTCTGGCTGTTTTTGAGTTACGTGAATCACCTTCCCAGCTAAGTTCACCTGACTTTCGACGAGTGATTTGGAGAAAGTCCTGTCCGGTTCCCATGGGGGGTTCCGGACAGCTCATTGGCTGGGGGACAGGCCCGAGGTCGCCGTTCAAACCGCACACTCCCGCGGAATGAAACAGGTACCGGGGCAACATTCGGATCCCCTGACAACCAGAGGTCAGGTTATGAACTTCAAGACTCTGCTGCTCGGCTCTGCCGCAGCTATCGTGCTCGCAGGCGGCGCCCAGGCTGCCGATCTCACCGTCGCCGAGCCGGTCGACTACGTGAAGGTTTGCGACGCGTTCGGCGCGGGCTTCTTCTACTCCCCCGGCACCGACACCTGCATCAAGG
>JAEWAD010000137.1 GCA_023391905.1 Pseudomonadota bacterium
CGCCACGGTGGCGCGGGCGGCGAGCACGCGGGCGATCTGCGCCAGGGTCGCCGGCCCGGCGATGCCGTCGACGGCGAGTTGGGGATGCGACGCCTGAAAGGTTCGGACGGCAGCCTCGGTGGCCGGACCGAAGGTTCCGTCAGCGGCGCCGGCGAGGACGCCGAGGCGGAGGAGATCCCGTTGCAGCAGGCGGACAGCCTCGCCGGTGTCGCCGCGCCGCAAGGCGGCGTGGGACGCGCCGGCGGTCTCGCGCCGTCCATCGAGGATCAGCGCCGCCTCGCGGGCGCGACGGCGCACCAGCCCCTCGACCACGCGGCCGCCCGCCCTGTTCCAGGCGGCGAGGCCGGTGCGGACCGCGTTGCGGTCGCCGCGCCGCCATGCGGCGGCCCAGGAGGCCCTGCCGATCGCGCCGGTGTTGAAATGGAACGAGACGCCGCCGTCGAACGCATGCTGGGCCGCGCCCGGCATGGCGACCGCGACGGGCGGCTCGTAGCGGCGAGCCAACGCCTCGGCGAGCAGCGCGCGGCTTTCGGCGCGGGTGATGCTCATGCCGGCCTTCGGCGTCACGACGCCCGACGCCGACGTCAGGCCGACGCCGATGGTCCAGACGCCGGCGACGTCGCGATAGGCGCGCAGCACCTCGCCCTCCTCGGCGATCAATTGCTCGAGCCCGGCGGCGCTGATCGCGCGGCCGGCAGGCGAAGCAGGGTTCGACATCGAAATGCCTCCCGTCCAGGATCTGGAAAAAATCGACATCGGCTGTGGAACGGCCGGGAACCAAGGGGATCCGGCGACGTTTGCTGCCTGAGATGCGATGCGTCTCATTCCCCGGTGCCCCAACCGGCGAGCCCGCCGCTCCTCCCCCCAGCGGCGGGCTCCACGTTTCAGCTCCTCAGAAACCGACGATGCTGGCGCCGCCGGCCGCCGTATAAGCCTGCCCGCCGGACTGGCCATGGCGGCGGAAGCGGATCGCGGCGGTATCGGCCGCGACCATGGCCTGGGCGGATCCAGCCGAACGCGTCTGCTCCAGCCACAACTGCGCCGTTCCGGACGCGGCGAAGTCGATGGTCCCCGTGCTGCCGCCCCGCGCCGCGTCGCCCTGGCTGTCGCGCGCGACGGTGCCCAGGCACCAGATTTTCGACGCCTCGCCGAGGCGGAGATTGGCGCCGAAATTGTGGTGGTAGTCGCCGCCGATCGCGATTCCCCCGATCCCGTCGCGGCAGGCAAGGCCGCTGTCGGAAAGGTGTCCGTGGCGGCCATTGTCGAAGGCCTCGCAATCGATCACGAGCGGCCGCAGGGCGGGTGGCCCGCCGAGCGACCAGCGGAAATCGAGCCCCTCCTTGGCGTTGGCGGCGGCGGTGCAGCGGACCAGCGCCGCGAGGCCGGAGTTGTCCTCGATGCGGAAGCCGTCGCCGGCATGGCTCGGCCCGCCGGCGAAGCGCGCCGAGCAATCGACGCAGACGATCGCGCGACTGGCGGAGCCACGAACATAGACGCCGCCATTGGCGCCGCCCTGGAAATCGAAGCCTTCGAGATAGACGGACTTGGCGGTCGCATCGAGCGAGAAGGCGTCGACGACGATGAGCACGCGCGTATTGGCGTTGGTCGGCGCCAGCCCGTCGGCGCGGCGGACATAGAGCGTGCCGCCATCCTGGGCCCAGGAGCCGGGTGTCGTGTTGCAGGCGGCAGCGTCCGCCACCCGGGCAAGCTCGACCGGATTGCCGAAGCCGTTCGCCTGCAGCAGGTCGAGCACGACCGTCACCGTCGAGCGGGCGACGGCATAGCAATTGCCATAGGTCGCATGCGGACTCGCCGGCCAGGCGAGGTCATGGCCGGACCAGCAGGTGACGCGGCCGCCAAAGGCGCGATAGGCCGCCGGCTGCGTCGGCACCACCATCGGCCCGCCATTGGTGAAATTGTTGGCGCGCGAGTAGGTGCCGGCCTTCACCAGCACGTTGAACGGCACGCCGCCGGCATTGCCGAGCTGGGTCGCGACGAAGATCGATTTCAGCGCCGTGCCCCAGCCGGCACCCGACGCGGCATCGCTGCCGGTCGCGACGTCGACATGATAGGTCGGCCCAGCGAGCGCCGACGCGGCGTGGGCCTCGGGACGAAAGTCCGTCACGAAGCGACCGCCGCGCTGGCGGATCACGAGCGGGAAATCGACGAGCGGAAAGCCGAGGCCGGCCGGCGGCACGCGCCGCCTCCCCGCGCCGCCGGCCCGATGGAGACCAAGGTCCGGCAGCCGCATCAGAGCCACCCGACGACCGTCGCGGTCGTGCCGGTCGCCAGCACGCGCACGGCCCGGATCGGCAACACGTCACCGGCGTAGCGGGCATAGGTGACGTCGGTGCCAGCCTCGTCGCGCACGACCGCCGCGCCATCCGTCTGGAACACCAGCGCACGGGGCCGAAGCGTCAGATTGGCCGTGTCGGACGGCGTGATGGCGAAATGGCGCGTCGCCGGGCCGGAACTGCCCGACGCAACGCCGGCAAAGGGATCGCTCATGGGATTTCTCCGAGGGTTTGGGTTTCAGTCGTTCCGAGCGGGCGGGGCGTCACCCGCTCGCCGTCATCCCGGACGGAGCGAAGCGAAGATCCGGTATCCATTCCGCCGAGGCATGAGGAGGTTCGCCTGAGACAGCGCGGCTGAATGGATCCTCGCTTTCGCGAGGATGACGGCAGAGATGGAAATGCGGGACGGAGGCCGGGAAGGATGCCGCGTTCACACGCTCGTCCACCCCGCCGTCTTCAGCACCAGCAGCGTCTCAGTCGCCTTGTCGAAGACGACCCAGCCGACGGCCGGCGTCGCGAACCACCAGGCGCCGTCGCTGGAGATGGCGAGCTTGCCGTCCTCGCCCGCCCAGGCGCCGGTCGCGCCGGTGCCCAGCAGGTGGCGCTCGCCTTCCGCCGGCGATCCCGGCGGGGTCATCGCCGCGACGCCTTCGACGGCGATGTTCACCAGTGCGTCGAGGCGGACCAGCGCCTCGTTGTGGGTGACGTGCTTCTGCGCCTGCGAGGGCGCGAGGAAGGGCAGCGCAAGATGAGTGGTCTGCTCAGCCATGGACGAGGATCTCCGTTGCGATGCCGGCGCCCGCCGTCGCGCTCAGCTGGCTGACGCGGGCGATGAAGGAGACGCCCGGCGCCGACAGCATCGCGGCGAGCGCGGCGGCGGACAGCGTCAGGTGCGGCCCGGTCGTCTCGAAGCGGCCCTTGAGCGAAGCCCCTTCCAGAATATCAATCCGATAGGCCTCGCTCGCCTCGCCGAGCGGCACCTCGGCCTGGTCCCAGCCATCGCCGCCGAGGCGGGTCTGGCGGATCCAGTCGAGCCTGCGATCGCCGGCCGGATTGCGGCTGGCGCGGAGATGCGCCGGCGCATGAGGGAGAAGCGCGCGGCCATGGACGGTGAAGTCGAGCGTCGTGAAGCTGCCCGGGTCATAGGCGGAAGCGAGCGGTCCGGCCCGCAGGCTGCGGAGCAGGCCCGTCTCGGCCGGATCCAGCGCGAGGAGCGGCGTCGCCGCGTCGATCAGGACGAAGCGGCTCCCCGGCGCATGGCCCACGGCCGCGCGATCCGACGTGCCGCCCTGCCCGCGCAGCAGGCCGGAGACGCGCCAGAGCCCGTCCCCGACCAGCAGCGCGTCGCGGAACTGGATGACCTCGAAACCGTCCGCCGCATGGCCGATCGCCGCGATGTTGCGGCCGTTCAGCACCGCTTCCGCCGGCTCGCCGGAGAGCGCCTCGGCCGGCAGCGTGATTTCAAGCGTCGTGGCGCGGTCCCAGCGCCCGACCGGCCCGGGCGGGATCGCCGCCGCGATCGTTCCCATCACGGCGCGCTGCGGGATCGACTGCCGAAGCTGGTAGCCGGACGATGCCGATCCGATCGCGACGCCGAATGGACCCGGCCACGGATCGGCGAAGAGCGCGATCCGCGCGGCGGGCGCGTCGATGCCGGAGAGCGACGGCAGGTCGAGCACGGCGACATCGGGCGGCCCGGGATCGGGCGACCATTCCGGCACACCCACGGTTCCGCTGCCGGTCGGCACGCCGGAACCATAGGGATCGACGCTCTTCCCCTCGATACGACGCGCCAGCCCGTCCTCGATCCTGGTCACGCGAAAGCTGATCCGCCCCTCGGGACGGAGCAGCGTCACGGCGTCGGCCGGCTCGAGCGCGAGGCGCCGGTCGGTCAGCGCCAGCGACACCGTCTCGCGGCCGTCCCAGATCTCCTGCAGCCGGTGATCGGCGAGCGCCACGGCGAGCGCGTCGTCGGTGACGATCCCGGTCGAGAGCGCCGTCTGCCGGTCGCCGGCCGCCTCCAGCCGCCGCGAGGCGACGACGCGGTCGCGATAGTCGGACGCGCCGTCGATGAATCCGAAGGCGAGCTCCGCCGGCAGTTCGGTTTCCTGCGCGCGACGGAGGGTCACGAGCGGCTGCTCGCCCTCCGCCACCAGATCGGTGGGCCCGATCGTCAGGCGCGGCAGCCCGCGCCGGACAAAGCGCACGACATCGCCCGATTCCGCCGCCTCGAAGCCGAGCGCTTCGGAGAGGCCGAGCAGCGCCTGCCGCGCCGAGCCGAGCCGGGCGATGACGAAGCCGTCGACGATGCCGTCGAGATCCTCGATGCGGAAATCCGTGAAGCCGTAGTCACGCAGGATGCGTTCGACGAGGCGAATGGTGGTGAGGCTGCCGAGCCGGCCGTTCAGCCAGTGCCCCGTCTCCCAGTTGCCGCCGTCCGACCAGACATCGGTCAGCTGTGGAAAGGCCGGGTATGGGCGGGCGTCCCAGGACCAGACATAGGTCTGGGCCGGGTCGACCATGCGCCCGGCATAGACGTCGGAAGCCGGATTGGCGGCCTCGGCGAAGTCCGGCGCGGCCGGGTCCCAATAGCCGAGCACGGCGGTCAGGAACCGCTCCTGCATCAGCGCGTCGCGGCCGCCATTCGAGAAATGCGGCAACCGCGCGCCGCCGACCTTGGGATCGGGGAAGACGTTCGGCTCGTTGGCGCCCTTGTCGATCGCCGCGCAGCCGATCTCGGTGAACCAGATCGGCTTTGAACGCGGCGTCCAGGCCGTCGGCATGCCGCTCTCGACACCACTCGGCCGGTCGAAGTGCGGGTTCGACCACCAGCCGACGAGATCCTTGTAGCGGAACACCCAGGGCTTGCCGGCCCCGCCATCGGTGATCGGCGAACGGATCTGCGCGATCCGGTCGGCGTCGCTCGCATAGTACCAGTCGAAGCCCTCGCCGCCGGCGATGTTCGAACGCAGATAGGCGACGTCGCGGCCGCTTTCGGCGACCGCCGCGTCGAGATGGTCGAAGCCGTCGCGCCAGTCGGAAAGCGGCACGTAGCTGTCGATGCCGATCGCGTCGATGGCGTCGTCGGCCCAGAGCGGATCGAGGTGGAAATGGACGTCGCCCGAGCCGTCCGGCGGCTGGTGACCGAAATATTCGCTCCAGTCGGCCGCATAGGTGATTTTCGCGGCCGGCAGGATCAGCCGGACCTCGGCCGCGAGCTGGCGGAGCGCCGCGACGAAGGGATAGGTCGAGGCGTCGGAGCGCAGGGTGGTCAGCCCGCGCAATTCCGAGCCGATCAGGAAGGCATCGACGCCGCCGGCCGCCTTGCAGAGATGGGCGGCGTGCAGGACCATCCGCCGATAGGTCCATTCGTCGGGTCCGGAATAGTGCACCGCCCCGCCCGAGACCGAGAAATGCGCCGGCAGCGCCGTGCCGACGAATTGGGCGATCTCGTCGGCGGCCGCCGCCGTCTGGTCCGGCGAACCCGGCCGCCCCGGCGCGATCGAGCCGGTGATCGTGCCACGCCAGGGATAGGCAGGCTGATTGCCGTCCCACCAGGGATGCGGCAGGTCGTTATCGACCGGGATGTCCATCATCAGGAATGGATAGAAGGTGACGGCGATGCCGCGCGCCTTCAGGTCCCCGATGGCGCGGATGACGCTGGCGTCCGACGGCGTGCCGCCAAAGGCGGGGCGGTCGTCGATGCGGCTGACCGCGCGGGCCGCGCCGCGACCAAGCCCCGAGACCCGCCAGGATGTGGGGCTCGTGACGGTCGCGTGGTCCTCGACGCGCGGCGTCACTGTGCAGGATCCGGCGCGCAGATCGTCGCCGAACCAGGTGACGGCGAGCGCCGCCCGTTCGAGGTTCGGGCAGAGCGCCTGCAGGGCGTCGATCGAGGCTTCCCAGTCGGTCCGCGCGCCGTCGACATGGCGGTTGATGGTGACGCGGCGGCCGGGCCCGCGCGAGGTGTAGACGGGGAGCGGGTCATAGGCGAATTCGGACGCGCCGGGGATGATGACGACGGCGCGGATCGCATCCTCGACGCCGCCCACGGCGCGGAACACCTCGAAGGCAAGCTGCGGCAGGCGGTTGCCGTAGTCGCCGACCGGCAGCCGCTCGAACACCACCATCGCCGTACCGCGATAGGCCGGCGTTCCGCTCGCGCCCTGCTTCGCCTCGATCAGGCTGTCGGCCGGCTGGTCCTCGCCTCCAAGATGCACGCGATGATGCACGCGCGCCATGTCGAGGAGCGCGCCATCAGCCCAGACGCGGCCGATGCGGGCGATCGGTCCCTCCGCGATCCCGACCGCGAAATTGGCGAAATAGGAATAGGTCGTGACGGTCGGCCCGCCCTTGCCGCCCTCCTCCTTGCGCACCTCCTGGAAGCGCGTCGCCCAGATGACCTGGCCGGCCAGCCGGGCGCGGCCATAGACGCGCGGGATCGGCGCGCCCTCCTCCGAGCGCTGCACCGAAAGATCGGAGAGGCGCGGCCCCTCGATGTCGCGGCCGAACAGGCTCTGGTCGACGGCATAGCCGGCCATCGCGCCGACCGCGCCGCCGACGATCGCGCCGATCGGGCCGAACAGGCCGCCAATGGCGGCGCCGGCCGCCTGCAGGACGAGGGTCGCCATCAGTCGGTCACTCCGGGAAACGAGAAGGCGAAGGCGATGCGCCGCCGCCACCAGGGCGACAGGCTGGCGAGCGCGACGGCGGCGCCGTCCTGCGCGTGGATGAAGCGATCGGGTGCGACGAGGATCGCCGCGTGCTTGGCGGGAAGGGGCTCGCGCCAGCGAAAGAGCAGCAGGTCGCCCGTCGTCGCGCGCTCCGGCGACACGTCAGCCATGTGCCGGCCCGCCGCCGCGGCGAGCGTCTCGACGCCGCCGGCTTCGGCCCAGTCGGGTGTATAGGCCGGCATCGCCTCGGCCTCGCGGCCATAGAGCTCGCGCCAGACGCCGCGCACCAGGCCGAGGCAATCGCAGCCCACTCCCCGGAGCGAGGCCTGGTGGCGATAGGGCGTGCCGAGCCATGGCATGGCCGCATCGACGACGGCCGCGCGGGAAAGGCTGGGGACCATTTCGATCCGCGTCCGAATCTGCGAGTTTCCCGGCGCCGGGCGAACCGGCGCAGTTTGAAGCGGGGCACGGCATGGCCGGATACAGCGAGAGCATGGATGCGGTCAGGGCGATCCTGACGACGCTGACGCGCGAGACCGCCTGGGAGCGCAAGAACGAGATCAGCCGCGCCATCGACATCGCGCTGGCGCATGTCACCTGGACGCCGGCCGTC
>JAEWAD010000500.1 GCA_023391905.1 Pseudomonadota bacterium
CTCCGGGTGAGGGTTTAGGGAACCATCCGGTGAGGCCGTAAACCCTCACCCGCCGGCCTGCGGCCGTCGACCTCTCCCTCAGGGAGAGGTGAAGAGGCCCCCGGCCTTCATCCGGGTCCCGCCTCAGAGCCTTGTCGCCAGCGCCTCGAGCTGGCGCTGGGCGCCGTCCATCGCCGTCCTCACGGATCCGCCGGGGCGCAGCGCGCTCTGGAAGTTCTGCATGATGATGCGGCCGAACTGGTCGTCGGCGAAGGCGAAGTCGCCCATCACGTCGATCGGCGACACCTGCTTCGCCTCGTTGAAGCCGGTCACCCACGGCTTGTCGGCCAGGAAGGCGGCGAACTTCTCCGACTTCGCGGCGAGGTCGTAGGGCGGCATGACGTAGAGGTTGGTGATCATCAGATCGGCCATGACGTCCGGCGACATGACGAACTTGATGAATTCCTTGGCGCCGTCCGAATTCTTGCCCTTGAGCGCGATCAGCGGATGGATGCGGTCGAGCGAGCGGCGGCTCGCCCAGGGCGGCGCGGCCGACATCAGGTCCGGGTAGATGTCCGGATTGGTGGCGCGCAGCACGACGACCGTCGGGTTGACGCCGAAGGCCTGGGCGACGCGGCCGTCGGCGGCGAGCTTCATGATCGCGCTCTGCGCCGTGCCCTGCGGCACGCCGGCCTCGTAGAGGCTCTTCCAGAGTTCGAGGCCCTTGATCACCTCGGGCGAATTGGCGAGCGGCGTCTTGCCCTCGGCCCACTTGCCGTCGAAGGGCAGGCAGAAATTCTGCAGCTGGAACCACCACTCGCCGGAATCGGCGATGACGTTGGTGAGCGCGATGCCGAACTGGTCCGGCCGGTTGGTCAGCTTGGCGGTGGTCTCGATCCACTCTTCCGGCGTCGTCGCCGGCTTCAGCCCGGCCTTGCCGAACAGCGCCTTGTTGTAGACGAGGGCGAAGTTCACATCGATCGCCGAGAGGCCGTAGAGCTGGCCGTCCTTGCGCAGGAACTCATGGCCGCCGGAGGGCGTGATCCCGAGCGCCTTGACGACGTCGTCGAGCGGCTCGGCGAGCTGGAACTTGCGGATCACCTGGGCGGAAAGATCCGGCATCGCCATCAGGATGTCGGCGTCGATGCCGCCGGCCTGCGCCTGGATCACGACATTGGAGACATACTGGCTGGCCGGCCAGCCGGTCCATTCGACCAGGTACTTGTCCTGCGACTGGTTGAACTTGTCGAGGACGGCGTTCCAGCCCTCCTTCTCGCCGGGCTGGAACTGCTCCCAGCTCATCAGCTTCAGCGGGATGCGGTCGGCGGCGCGCGCCGGCCGGCTCGAAAACGATGTCGCCGCCAGCGTGCCGCCCATGGCGGCGGCGCCGGCCAGCAGCTGGCGCCGCGTCGGGCGGAGGCCCGGCAAGGCTGAAGGCGGCCTGTCCTGTTTCGTCATGCTCGTTCTCCTCCCTCGGGTGCGGCGGGACGCACGCACGCGCAGAGGCGGTTTTTCCGCCACATTGTTAATTGTTAACAATGAAACGATAGCATGAGAGGGCAGGCTGTCAAGGCGGCCGAAGCGGCTGCCGTCAGCGGGCGGCGGCTGCCTCGGTGTCGAGCAGGTGTTCCTTCAGGCGGCCATAGGCGGCCTCGATATGCTCCTCGATGCAGGCGAGCGCGGTGGCAGAATCGCGGTTCCGCACCATCGCGAGCAGCCGGGCATGCGCCTGGTACCACGAGGTCAGATAGTCCTCTGGCAGGCCGTCCCGGAGCAGCAGGAAGACGAAGATCTGCGAGCGCAGCGCCTCCCAGGCACGGTAGAGCCGGGCGTGATGGGCGGCGCGGAACAGGGCGTCATGGAAATCGATGTCGAGCTCGGCGACCCGGCGCCGCGTCATCGTCGCGCGCGGAATCGATTGAAAAAGCAGGAGAATTGCTTCCAGAGGCGCAAAATCGGCCTCGGTCGCGTCGAGGCAGGCCTGCTCGACGGCGAGCTTCTCCAGCGCCTTGCGCAGGCTGTAGATCTCGCTCGCATCCTGCAGCGAGATCTGCGCCACGGTGGCACCGCGATGCGTCTCGTGCACCACCAGCCCTTCCTGCTGCAGGCGGAAGATCGCCTGCCGGATCGGGCCGCGGCTGACGTTCAGGCTCTCGGCCAGCTCGTCCTCGATCAGGCGCTCGCCGCGCTTGAAGCGGCCGCTCAGGATCGCCTCGCGCAGCGCATCGGCGACGTCGTCGGTCAGTACGCGGCGCTCCCGGCGCTGCAAGGGGGGCGTGATTGGGCTCTTGCTCATCGCTACAGTCTACTGTTAACAATCCTGCCAACGCCAGCGTGAATCTGGCGAGGAACGGCAGGAAACACTATGCGCATTCTGAAAGCCAATTGGTATCCGCCCGAGAATCCGGAGCTGCTCGAGCTGTTCGGATCGAAGGCGGAATTCGACATCGACCCCATCCCCGCCGATCCGGCCTACCGTCTGGCGCGGGCCCGCAGCGCCGCCGCCGACGCGGTGATCAATTGCTCGGCCACCCATCTCCTGCCGGCCGATCTCGACGATTTCGAGAAGGTGAAGATCGTCGTGCGCGAGGGCGTCGGCTACGACAATCTCGACCTCGAGGGCTGGGGCGCGCGCGGCGTGCCGGTCTGCAACGTGCCGGACTACGGCACCACCGAGGTGGCCGACCACGCGCTGGCGCTGGCTTTGTCGCTGCGCCGTGGCATCGCCCTCCATCTCGAGGCGCAACGCCGGCCGCAGCCCGCGCCTTGGCGTTACATCAGCGACCCGCTGCTGAAGCGCAACGGCGTGCAGACCTTCGGCATTGTTGGCTTGGGACGCATCGGCACGGCGGCGGCGCTGCGGGCCAAGGCCTTCCAGTTCCGCGTCATCGCCTACGACCCATACATGCCGAACGGTACCGAGCTCGGCGTCGGCGTCGAGCGCGTGCGCACCCTCGAAGAGCTGATGGAACGTACCGACACGCTATCGATCCACGCGCCGCTCACGCTGGAGACGCGCGGGATGATCTCGCGCACCATGCTCGAGCGCATGCCCAAGGGCGGCGTGGTGGTCAGCACGGCGCGCGGGCCGATCTGCGATGTCGATGCGCTCGCCGACCTGTTGAAGCGCGGGCATCTCGCCGGCGTCGGGCTCGACGTGCTGCCCGTCGAACCGCCGGTCGAGCCTATTCCCGAGTTGCTGCGCGCCTACCGCGCGCGCGAGCCGTGGTGCGA
>JAEWAD010000253.1 GCA_023391905.1 Pseudomonadota bacterium
TGATCCTGATGACATCGTCCCAGTCCTCGTCGCGCAATTGCACGAACAGATTGTCGCGGGTGATGCCGGCGTTGCAGATGAGAATGTCGACTTGTCCCATCGCTTTTTCGGCTGCGGGAATCAGCGCCTCGACATCGGCGGTATCGGACAGATTGCACGGCAGGACATGGCTGCGCTCGCCGAGTTCGCCGGCCAGCTTTTCAAGCTGCTCGCGCCGCGTTCCGGACACGGCCACCGTTGCGCCCTGTGCGTAGAGCGCCTTGGCGATTGCGCCGCCGATGCCACCGCTTGCGCCGGTGACGAGTGCGGTTCTGCCAGTCAAATCGAACATCGAATTCTCCTTCGCGCGGCGGTGCCGCTCAAATTCAGGCGGAACGCGCCGCAGCCAATGCATCCTTGGCGGCCGCAATATCGTTGGGTCCGCCGACCGCAACGCCAACCGCTCCATCGGCGATCCGCTTGACCAGTCCGCTCAGCACCTTGCCGGCGCCGATCTCGAGAAAATGCGTCACGCCCTGAGAGGCCATAAAGGCAACCGATTCCCGCCAACGCACGGTGCCGGTGACCTGCTCGACGAGCCGCTTGCGAATCTCTTCCGGATCGGAAATCGGCGCGGCCAGCACGTTCGACACCAGCGGCACCACGGGACGATTGACCGTCACTTCGGATAGAGCCTTGGCCATCTCGTCGGCGGCCGGCTGCATCAGGCGGCAATGGAACGGCGCGCTCACGGGGAGCAGCAGCGCGCGCTTGGCGCCCTTGGCCTTGGCGATATCGAGCGCCCGCTCGACGGCCGCCTTGGCGCCGGAGATCACGACCTGGCCCGGACCATTGTCGTTCGCGGCCTCGCAGACCTCGCCCTGGGCCGCTTCATCCGCGACCGCCTTGGCGGTGTCGAAATCGAGGCCGAGCAGCGCCGCCATGGCGCCCTCGCCCACCGGCACGGCCGCCTGCATGGCGGTGCCGCGGATCCGGAGCAACCGCGCCGCGTCGGCGATCGACAGGCTGCCGGCTGCGGCGAGCGCCGAATATTCACCGAGCGAATGGCCCGCGACATAGGCGGCCTTCGAGACCTGGAAACCCTGCGCCTCAAGCACGCGCAGCGCCGCGAGGCTGACGGCCATCAGGGCCGGCTGGGCATTCGCGGTCAGCGTCAGCGTCTCGATCGGGCCGTCCCACATGACGGCCGAGAGCTTCTCGCCGAGCGCCGCGTCAACCTCGTCGAACACGGCGCGCGCTTCCGCGAAATTCTCGGCGAGCGACTTGCCCATGCCGACGGCCTGGCTGCCCTGTCCGGGAAATGTGAGAGCGATCGTCATGGCTGGCCCCGCACGAAATGTGATGCGCCGATCGGCGCGGGTTTGGCGGCGGCTAATCCTCCGGAACGGCGGCCGAGTCAAGCCTCGCGCTGCGGAAGCCGCTCGGGCCGGGTCGTGAAAACGGGCCCCGAACGGCCCGTTTTGCTTTGCCGCCTCATGCGCGGACCCAGGCTCGAACGCCCCGCCCTACCCCGCCGGAAACGTCGCGACAACCTGCCGTTTCGCCCTTAGGAAACGAAACGGGCGCGCACCGTCTCCGGCGCGCGCCCGCTTATCCACCAGCAATCCGTTCGTCAGGCGGGTTTCGGCTTCCGGATGTTCGGCAGGAAGGCCGTCAGAAGGCCCAGAACCGGCAGGAAGGCGCAGACCTGGAAGACGAAGGTGATCGACGTCCAGTCGGCCAGCTCGCCCAGCGCCGCGGCGCCGATGCCGCCCATGCCGAAGGCGAAGCCGAAGAACAGGCCCGACACGAGGCCCACCTTTCCGGGCACCAGCTCCTGCGCATAGACGATGATCGCCGGGAAGGCCGAGGCCAGGATCGCGCCGATGATCATCGAGAAGGCACAGGTCCAGAACAGGTTCACGTGCGGCAGGAGCAGCGTGAAGGGCAGCACGCCGAGGATCGAGAACCAGATCACCGACTTGCGCCCGAAGCGGTCGCCGATCGGGCCGCCGGCGATGGTGCCGGCCGCCACCGCCGCCAGGAAGGCGAACAGGTAGAGCTGCGAATCCTTCACCGAAACGTCGAAGGTCTCGATCAGGTAGAAGGTGTAGTAGCTCGTCAGCGCGGCCATGTAGAAGAACTTCGAGAAGATCAGCACGCCCAGAATCACGACCGAGCGCACGACGACGTTGTGCGGCAGCGTCTGGACGACGGGCGGTGCCGCCTTCTTGGCCCGCTCGCGCTGGTGATCGCGATACCAGAAGCCGACCCGCGTCAGGATCAGCATGCCGGCCAAGGCCACGAGCGAGAACCAGGCGACGCTCGCCTGGCCGCGCGCCAGCACGATCACGGCGGCGAGCAACGGCCCGATCGCCGAGCCGAAATTGCCGCCGACCTGGAACAGCGACTGGGCGAAGCCGTGCCGCCCGCCGGACGCCATGCGGGCGACGCGCGAGGCCTCGGGATGGAAGATGGACGAGCCCATGCCGATCAGCCCGACGGCGAGCAGCAGCATCGGATAGGTCGAGGCCATAGACACCATCAAGAGGCCGCAGAGCGTCACGCCCATGCCGATCGCCAGCGAGAAGGGCTGCGGGCGTTTGTCGGTATAGATGCCGACCACGGGCTGCAGGATCGATGCCGTCAGCTGGAAGGCCAGCTGGATCAGGCCGATCTGGCCGAAGCTCAGCGCGAACTCGTCCTTGAGGATCGGGTAGATCGCGGGGATGACCGACTGCATGAGGTCGTTCAGCATATGGGAGACGCTGATGGCGACCAGGATGCCGAGCGACGTCCGCTCGACGATTCCGCGTCCGGGTGACGCGGGCAAGGCTTGCGCGCTCTCGCTCACTTCCAGAAGTCCTTGAATGAGATTGACCTGGGGAAGGGCAAGCCGAGACAGCAGCGGTTCCGGAGGTCCGATGGAACGCGGCCACTATGACGCCGACCTTCCCGGAAGGGAAGGACAGAATTATTGATAATTCACTTCACGGCGGCTGATGGATCCCGGAAAAGGAAGGAAATCCGCGCCCTGCGACCTGCAATCCACCCGTGCTCAGCAGCGTCAGCCCCTGAATTTCCCTGCTTGACCGGCGCCGGCAGCTACGGAAAACATGGCGGCATCCACTCGCCGGAGGCGTTCGCCGATGCAGATGGACCCCGATACCGGACGCGAATCGACACCGCGAATCGATCCCACCTTCCGCGGCGGATCGCTGACCGCGGTCAGCATCATCCTCGGCTTCTCGCTCGGCTTCACGGCGCAATGGGCGACCGACGACTCACCGTGGAGCCTCTCGGACTATGTCGCGGGTATCGCGCTCGCCATCGGCATCCTCCTGCAGATCAAGGCGCTCGCCGACCTGCTCGAGCTCAACTCGCTCGAACTCCCGGTCTATATCCGCGCCAAGAACTACTTCCTGACGGGGCTGCTGGTGACAGCCCTCGGCATCGCCATGGTGATCGTCGTCAACGCCGTCCCGGCCTGAGCCCGGCTCAGGCCCGAAGCGCGGCGGCGGGCGGCTGTCGATAGGCCATCAAGGCCGGCAGCGCCGCGAGCACGGCCGAGATCGTGAGCAGGATGGCCAGCAGGCTCAGGTCGCCGCCTGCGAATTCGACCGGCAGCACCACACCGCTCTCGCGGGTGAACAGGCCGGAAAGCACCCGCGCGGCGCCATAGCCGAAGCCGATCCCGATCAGGATCCCGCCGCCGACCAGCAGGAACAATTCCGTCCAGACGATGCCGAACAGCGCCAGCCGTGGCGCGCCGAGCGCCCGGAGCGCACCGATCTGGCGACGCCGCTGGCTGACATGCACGACCGTCACCAGCAGGATCGCCGCCGCCACCAGCGCCTGCGCGCCGACCGCGACAGCGCCCAGCACGGCCTTGGCGTCGCCGAGCGTCGCATAGAGCGCGGTCAGCACCTCGCCGGGAAAGACGGCCAGCGTCGCGCCGGCGCGGTATTCGCCGCGCAGCTTGTAGGCATCGGCAAAGGTCTTCGGCTTGACCAGGATGGCCGGCACGCCGGGCGTCCCGGCGCTCCACGGCCCGCCGAGCGCGGCGGGCGGCGCAGGGTCATGGTCGTGGTCATGCGCATGGTCGGCATGGCCGTGCCCGTCATGCGCGTCGTGTCCCTCGACGGCAGCCTGCGTGCCCTCGCCCTCGGCCGCGTGGTCGTGGTCGGCTTCCATGCCGTGCACGCTCCAGACCGCCTCGATCGGCACGAGGATGGCGCGGTCCCACGGCGTGCCGGTCGGCGCCATGCGGCCGACGACGCGATAGGCGATCTCGTCATGGGTGTGGCCGCCCTCCCCCGCGAGGCCGTGCATCGGCTTCAGTTCGTGGTCGAGTCGGAAGGGAACCGCCGATCCGACGACAGCCTCGGCCCGGACGGAGAAGGCACGGCCCTCGGCCAACCCGCCGCCGGCCCCGTCGATCAGCGCCGTCGTGGTGCCGACGACCGGATAGCCGTCGACATTGTCGCCGAAGCCGACCGGCGCCGCCCAGGCGACGCGCGGATCCCCAGCGAGGTCGTGCAGCACCTTGCCCGGCACGAGCGGCAGCGGCGACGGCTGCAGGAAGATCGACGACAGCACGAGCTGCGTCTCGCTGCCAGCGGCGCCGACGACGAGATCGAATTTGTCGGCGGCGCGAGCGCTGCCGAGCCGCAGCGCCCGCTCCTGCAAGGTCACGGCGACGCCGAGCGCGGTGGCGAGCGCGACGAGGAGGACGACGACCAGCGAACCGGCCCAGAGGCG
>JAEWAD010000392.1 GCA_023391905.1 Pseudomonadota bacterium
CGTCTGCCCCTCGACATTCGAGACGAAGGTGATGGTGGCGCCGAACTCGCCGAGCGCGCGGGCGAAGCAGAGCACGATGCCGGCGAGGATGCCCGGCAGCGCCAGCGGCAGCGTCACGCTCAGGAAGACGATGGCGCGGCCCGCGCCGAGGGTCGCGGCCGCCTGCTCCAGCTTGCGGTCGATGCTCTCGATCGAGAGCCGGATCGCCCGCACCATCAGCGGAAAGCCCATCACGCCGCAGGCAAGCGCGGCGCCGGTCCAGCGAAAGGCGAAGACAAGGCCGAAGGTCTGCTCGAAAAACGCGCCGAGCGGTCCCTTGCGGCCGAAGGCGAGCAGCAGCAGGAAGCCGGTGACGACCGGCGGCATCACCAGCGGCAGGTGCACGAGGCCGTCGAGCAGGGTGCGGCCGGGAAAGCGCCCCCGCGCCAGCAGGAGGGCGACGGCGATACCGAACGGCAGCGCGACGAGCGTCGCCACCGTCGACACCTTGAGGCTGAGCCAGATCGCGGTCAGCTCTTCGGGCGAGAGATAGTCAGACATCGACGAACCCGGCGGGGCGGGGCTGCATGGGCCGGGCCCGACGCGCCTGAACCGGCGCGGCACGGCAAGGGTGGCGGTTCATTTCACCTCGATACGAACGACGTCGCGAACGTTGCGGCCGCCATGCGCGTCGCCGGGAACGATCAGGCGCAGCGAACCGGCGGACGACGGCGGCTGGCCGCCCTGATAGGCGAGGATGACCACCTTGCCGGCATAATGCGGATCGATCTCGCCGAGCGCCAGCGCCACGGCATAACCATCCCGCCCCGTCACCAACAGCGTGCGGCGCAGATCGCCGTTCTTGCCCGCGCCGGCCTGCAGGCCGGCCATCTGGACGAGATCCCAGAGCCGGGCGCCGACATAGGCGCCCTGCTCGCGCCCCTTCCCCGTCGCGACGTCGACGACGACGGCGATCCGGGGCAGCGACTGGAAGGTCGCGGCGTCGAGGGCGAGCGTCTGGCGCACGGCCCCGTCGAGCCGTGCGGCATCCTCGGCTGAGGCAGGAAAGGCCGCACCGGCGAGAAGCGCCAGCGCGAAAAGGACGGGAGCGGCCCGATGGAGGGGGCCGGCCGGCAGTCGGCATGCATCGGGCCGCTCCACGTCAGGCGCCGGTCACTTGCCGATCATGACGTCGGACGCCTTGATCACGGCCGTCGCCTTGTCGCCGACCTTGAGGGCGAGATCGTCGACCGCCTCGTTGGTGATCGACGAGGTGATCACCAGGCCATGGCCGATATCGATCTTGACCCGGGCGGTCGTCTGCCCCTTTTCGACCGCGACGATGGTGCCGTCGAGCTGGTTGCGCGCGCTGAGCTTCATGTCGCTTACCCCTGGCCGCCGAGAACCGTGAAACCCTGTCCCTCGAAGTTCGGCTTCGCCTCCGGCGTCACGAGCCAGTCGAGGAATGCCTTCGCGTCGGCGTTGCTCGAGGCCGCGACCCGCGCGACCGGATAGACGATCGCCGGATGGGTGTTCTCCGGGAAGGTCCCGACCACCTTCACGCCCGGCTCGGCATGCGCGTCGGTGCCATAGACGATGCCGAACGGCGCCTCGCCCTTGGCGACGAAGGCGAGCGCGGCGCGGACATTGTCGGCCTGCGCGACATGCGGCTGCACGGCATCCCAGACGCCGAGCGCCGTCAGCGCCGCCTTGCCGTATTTGCCGGCCGGAACGGAATCGATGCTGGCCATGGCGAGCTTGCCGTCGGCGCCGAGCGCAGCCGCCAGCGGAAAGTCCTTGGCGATCTCGAGCGTCGCGGTCGAATCCTTCGGCGCGACCAGGACCAGCGTGTTGCCGAGCAGCGTGACGCGGGTCGCCGGATCGATCATGTCCTTCTTGGCCAGATAGTCCATCCAGTCGAGATCGGCGGAGAAGAAGATGTCGGCCGGGGCGCCCGCCTCGATCTGCTTGGCGAGCTGCGACGAGCCGGCATAGCTGATCGTCAGCGCCTTGCCGGTCTTCTCCTTGTAGGCCGCGGCGGCGCTGTCGAGCGCGTTCTTCAGGCTGGCGGCGGCGAAGATGGTGACGTCGGCGGCCTGCGCGGTCGCGGCGGCGAAGGGCGCAACCAGCGGCGCGGCGAGGAAGGCCAGGCTACCGAGCAGGACGAGCCCGCGCCGGAATCGATTGATCGACATAGTTCTCTCCCATTGATCCTCGACATTTCTGCACGGAAATGTCGCTCAATCAACGGCCCGCCGATCGCTTTCGGTGATCGATGCCGCACGAATTGGAATTGGACGCCGCCGCGCCGGCCCGGCTAGCCTTCCGGCGACCCTCGGGGAAAGAATCATGGCCGGCACCTACACGCTCTATTCGATGCAGTTCTCGGGTAATTGCTACAAGGCGCGCCTCGCCATGCACGAGCTCGCCATCCCGTTCCGCATCGTCGATTTCAAGAAGGGCGACGGCCAGACCACCAGCCCGGACTTCCTGGCGCTGAACCCGAACGCCCAGGTGCCGCTGCTGGTCCTGCCCGATGGCCGGCCGCTGGCGGAATCGAACGCCATGCTGCTGCACCTCGCCGAGGGCAGCGCCCTGCTTCCGGCCGATTCCTACGAGCGGGCGCTCTGCTACCAGTGGCTGTTCTTCGAGCAGTACAGCCACGAGCCGGTGATCGCGGTGGCGCGCAACTGGCTCCGCTACATTCCCGGCGGCCGCGAGACGATGGCGCACCGGATCGAGGAATGGCAGCAGAAGGGCAACCGCGTCCTGACTGTCATGAACGACTGGCTCCAGGCGCATGCCTTCTTCGCCGGCGAACATTTCTCGGTCGCCGACATTGCGCTCTACGCCTACACCCATGTCGCCGAGGAGGCGGACTACGACCTCGGCCGCTATCCGGCGATCCGGGACTGGCTGGCGCGCGTCGCGGCGCGGCCGCGCCATGTCGGACTCGACTGGCGCCCCTGACCCAGCGTCATCCGTCAGTGATCCTCGTCACAGACGAGGTTGGCATCCGGGTCTAGCAAGCCCGGATTCATGCATTTTTAACACTGATTTCGACTTCTCAATTTGGCCACGACAAATGCCGCGCATGGCCACAATCCATCCGGACCGATGCCGTAGTCCGGGCCCTGAATAAGGCTTGGGACGGGCGACAGTGAATAGACCGGCGAGAGATGACGATGAGCACGAAAGACACAACCAGCCATGAACGCCCGCGCCGCGAGATCGCCGCGCGCGGTGCCTTCTACGTCTGGATCGCCGCCTACGCGGCCGTGACC
>JAEWAD010000452.1 GCA_023391905.1 Pseudomonadota bacterium
CCCGCTTCACCGTGCGCGTGCCGGCGGCGTCGTCGTGACCGCGGCGGACCCGGCCTCCGGCACCACCCACGCCGGCGCCGTCGGCGTGGACGGCGCGGGGGTCCTGGTCCGGGGCGCTTCCGGCAGCGGCAAGTCCTCCCTGCTCCTGGCGCTGCTGATGGCCGACGTCGCCGCCAACCGGCTCGTCGCCGACGATCGCGTCCATCTGGCGGCCGAGGCCGGGCGGCTCCATGCCCGTGCGCCCGCGGCGATCGCTGGCCTGCTCGAAATCCGCGGCCAGGGCATTGTTGCAGTGCCGCATATTGACGCGGCGACGATCGATCTCGTCGTCGATCTCGTGCCGGCCGAACAATGTCCGCGCATGCCCGAGGCGGCGGCGATGCGGACGGAGCTCGCCGGCATAACGTTGCGGCGGCTTGCGCTTCCGGCCGGCCAGGGCGATGGCTGGATCCGCGTTCGGGCGGCATTGGCCTTCCGCGCTGCGTTTGTTTAGTATTGTTTCTATTCGTCCGGATGTGTCCCGCTTTTTTCTTGCGTTGCGGCAAGGTTCGGTCAAGATGCGGCCCCATTCGGCCCGGCGAGGGCCGGGCGTCTGGTTCAGACGGTTCCGATATCTTCCCTGGCCCCGGTTCGGGGCCGAACTGAGAAAAGCAGGTCATCGAAGGGCATGATTGGCGTCGTCCTTGTTACCCACGGCCAGCTCGCTACCGAGTTCCGGGCGGCCCTGGAGCACGTGGTTGGTCGCCAGACCCAATTCGAGACGATCGCCATCGGGCCTGAGGACGACATGGAGCGTCGCCGACAGGACATCCTCGAGGCGGTCATCGGCGTCGATGACGGCAGCGGTGTGATCCTGCTGACCGACATGTTCGGCGGCACCCCCTCCAACCTCGCCATTTCGGTGATGGAAGCCGGCCGCATCGAGGTGATCGCCGGCGTCAACCTGCCGATGCTGATCAAGCTCGCCAGCGTGCGTCTCGACCGCTCGCTCGCCGATGCCATCGCCGGCGCCCAGGAAGCGGGTCGCAAATACATCAACGTCGCCAGCCAGGTTCTGGCGGGGCACTGAGCGCAGAGCATGTCCGACACCGAAACCGAGGCCAACGGACTGTTCCGCGATCTGCCGATCGTCAACCGCAAGGGCCTGCATGCCCGCGCCTCGGCGAAATTCGTGCAATGCGCCGATCTGTTCGACGCGCGCATCTCCGTCTCCAAGGATCAGAATACCGTCGGCGGCACCTCGATCATGGGGTTGATGATGCTGGCGGCCGGCATCGGCTCGTCGATCCGCGTCTCGGCCGAGGGCCCCGACGCCGAGGCGGCGCTCGCCGCCATCGCCGAGCTCGTCGCCAATCGCTTCGGCGAAGAGGAATGACGCCGTCCGGCGGCGTCACATAAAGACATCTTTATATCCTGATTGCTGCCCGGCGTTGTCTCGGCTATAAGCGCGACACATCCAACGCATGGAGATCAGCAAGATGGCTGCCGCCAACGACTACGCGATCAAGGATATCGGTCTCGCCGATTGGGGCCGCAAGGAACTCGCCATCGCCGAGACGGAAATGCCGGGCCTGATGAGCGTGCGCGCCGAATTCGGCCCGTCGCAGCCGCTGAAGGGCGCCCGCATCGCCGGCTCGCTGCACATGACGATCCAGACCGGCGTGCTGATCGAGACGCTGAAGGCGCTCGGCGCCGACATCCGCTGGGCTTCGTGCAACATCTATTCGACCCAGGACCATGCCGCTGCGGCGATCGCCAAGGCCGGCGTCCCGGTCTTCGCCATCAAGGGCGAGAGCCTCGAGGACTACTGGGAATACACGCACCGCATCTTCGAGTGGGCCGATGGCGGCGTGCCGAACATGATCCTCGACGACGGCGGTGACGCCACGGTGCTGGTGCATCTCGGCCTGCGCGCCGAGAACGGCGACACCGCCTTCCTCGACAAGCCCGAGAACGAGGAGGAGGAAGTCCTCTTCGCCGCGATCAAGAAGCGCCTCGCTACCAAGCCCGGCTGGTATGGCGAGATCGCCCGTTCGATCAAGGGCGTCACCGAAGAGACCACCACCGGCGTGCATCGCCTCTACGAGATGCAGAAGAAGGGCACGCTGCTCTTCCCGGCGATCAACGTGAACGACTCCGTCACCAAGTCGAAGTTCGACAACCTCTATGGCTGCCGCGAGTCGCTCGTCGACGGCATCCGCCGCGGCACCGACGTGATGATGTCGGGCAAGGTGGCGATGGTCGCCGGCTTCGGCGACGTCGGCAAGGGCTCGGCCGCCTCGCTGCGCCAGGCCGGCTGCCGTGTGCTCGTCTCCGAAGTCGACCCGATCTGCGCGCTGCAGGCGGCGATGGAAGGCTATGAAGTGACGACGATGGACGATGCCGCGCCGCGCGCCGACATCTTCGTCACCGCCACCGGCAATGTCGACGTCATCACGATCGATCATATGCGCGCCATGAAGGACCGCGCCATCGTCTGCAACATCGGCCATTTCGACAGCGAGATTCAGATCGCCGCGCTGCGCAATCTGAAGTGGCACAACGTCAAGCCGCAGGTCGATGAGGTCGAGTTCGCCGACGGCAAGCGCATCATCCTTCTGTCGGAAGGTCGCCTGGTCAATCTCGGCAACGCCACCGGCCATCCGAGCTTCGTCATGTCGGCGTCCTTCACCAACCAGACGCTGGCGCAGATCGAGCTCTGGACCAAGCCCGGCCAGTACGAGAAGAAGGTCTACACGCTGCCGAAGCACCTCGACGAGAAGGTCGCGGCGCTGCATCTGGCCAAGATCGGCGTGAAGCTGACGACGCTCAGCGACAAGCAGTCGGCCTATATCGGCGTTTCGCAGGCCGGCCCGTTCAAGCCGGATCACTATCGTTACTGACCGATAAATTCGGGGTGGGCGATCGGCCGCAGCCGGGATCTACCGGTCGTGGCCGGCCCGCTCTTCGGGCGCAATATTTTGACTGCCCGCCGCCTTAACTGGCGGTTAACCACGATCATCTGATGCTGAGGGGCCATGCGGGCGCACCGCGTGGCCCCTTTTCTCGTTGGCCTCGGCTTCACACACGATTCCCCCTGCCGCTACATTGGGGATGATTCGTGGGGAGGCCGCAGTTTGTCGTCGGCGCCGAAACGGGTCGTTTTCATTGTTCTGACGGCGGAAGGGCCTGCCCGCATGCTTTGGCATCGCAGGAATTTGGATGGGATTCGCGGCTCTGGCCGCCGGAGTTCCGCCGTTCCTTCCCTGCGTCGGTCCATGCTGGCCGCCAGCGCGCTGACATCCGCCGGCATGCTCACCCTGTCCTCCACCGGCGCGCAGGCCGCCGCCGGCACGATCGATGCCGGCCGCACGGCCCTGGTCAGCGTGCTGCTCGGCGTCGCGGCCTTTGCCGTGCTCGGCGTCGCCGCGATGCATCGGGCCCGCGCCCGGGCCGATGGCGAGAACGCGGCGCTGCGCCACCAGCTGGCCGATTCGAAGGCCAAGGCGGATCGCGCCGAGGCCCTTGTCGACGCCGACGATCAGCGTCTGGTCGCCTGGAGCGCGCCCGGCGAGCCGCCGCTGGTCATGGGTCGCCTGCCGCGTTCCTGCGGCGCGCCCGACGAGCGCTCGGCCTTCCTCGCCTTCGGCACCTGGCTCGTTCCGGCCGCCGCCACGGCGCTCGATGCCGCTCTCGAAAATCTGCGCGCGCGCGGCGAGACCTTCGCGCTGACGCTGGAGACCACCCGCGGCAGCTGCGTCGAGGCGGCGGGCCGCACGGCGGGCGGCCGCGCCGTCGTCCGCTTCCACGACCTGACCGGCGACCGGCATGCGCTTGCCGAACTGGCAGCGCGGCATCGCCGTGTCAGCGAGGACGTCGAGGCGATGCGCGAGCTGTTGCAGGCGGCGCCCATGCCGGCCTGGATCCGCGGTCCCGATGGGGCGCTGCGCTGGATCAACAACGCCTTCGTCAATGCCGTCGAGGCGCGCGATCCGCAGGACGCGGTCGCCCGCAACCTCGAGCTTCTCGATACCTCGGGCCGCGACGCGATCCGCGACAGCCACGCCGGCAAGGCGGTCGTCGAGCAGCGCCTGCCGGCGATCTTCGCTGGTTCGCGCCGTGTCTTCGATGTCATCGACGTCGTTTCGGAAACCGGCAGCGCCGGCATCGCGACGGATGCCACCGAGCTCGAGACGGTCCAGCTGCAGATGAAGCGGCTGGTCGAGTTCCACGCCCGGACGCTGGATCAGCTCGCGACCGCGGTCGCCGTATTCGGTTCCGACCGCCGTCTGCGCTCCTACAACGCGGCCTTCCGTTCGCTGTTCGGTCTCGAGGCGTCGTTCCTCGACAGCCAGCCCGACGAGGGCGCCGTGCTGGAGCGGATGCGCGCCAGCCGCCGCCTGCCCGAGCAGGCCGATTTCAAGAGCTGGCGCAACGAGCTGCTCTCTGCCTACCAGTCGCTCGACGCGCGCGAGCTCTGGTGGCATCTGCCGGACGGGCAGACGCTGCGCGTCCTTGCCAACCCGCATCCGCAGGGCGGCATCACCTGGATCTATGAGAACGTCACCGAGCAGCTGGAGCTGGAGAGCCGCTACAACGCGCTGTCGCGCGTCCAGGGCGAGACGCTCGACCATCTCGCCGAAGGCGTGGCGGTGTTCGGCTCCGATGGCCGCCTCCGGCTGGACAACCCGGCCTTCGCGAAGATCTGGCAGCTCGACAAGAAGCTCCTGTCCAGCCACCCGCATATCGGCGAGATCGAGCGCGCCTGCCGGCGCCTGCACGACGCGCCGGAGGAGTGGGCCCGCTTCACCGCCCGCGTCGCCGGGCTCGACGAGAGCCGCGCGCAGAGCCATGGCCGCATGGAGCGCTCGGACGGTCGGGTGATCGACTATGCCATGGTGCCGCTGCCCGGTGGCCAGACCATGGTCACCTTCATCGACGTCAGCGACACGGTGCAGGTCGAGCGCGCGCTGACCGAGCGCAACGAGGCGCTGGAAGCCGCCGACGGCCTGAAGAACGCCTTCATCCAGCACGTGTCCTACGAGCTGCGCTCGCCCCTGACCAACATCATCGGCTTCACCCAGCTGCTGTCCGACGTCTCGATCGGGCCGCTGACCGAGAAGCAGCGGGAGTACACCGGCTACATCCTGTCCTCGAGCGGCTCGCTGCTGGCGATCGTCAACGACATTCTCGATCTGGCGACGGTCGACGCCGGCATCACCGCGCTTGATCTCGGCGAGGTCGATGTCGAGCTGACCGTGGCGGCGGCGATCGAGGGCGTGCGCGACCGGTTGCAGGAGGCGCAGCTCGTGCTGGAGACGCGCATCCCCGCCGGCATCGGCAGCTTCATCGCCGACGAGAAGCGCGTGCGCCAGATCCTCTACAATCTGCTTTCGAACGCCGTCGGCTTCTCCAGCCATGGCGGCTCGATCGAGCTGAGCGCCGAGCGGACGGCGGATGCGATCGCGTTCACGGTCGAGGACCATGGCCCCGGCATCGCGCCGGAATTCCTCGATTCCGTCTTCGACCGCTTCGAGAGCCGTGCCGCCGGTTCCGCGCGTGGCGGCGCCGGCCTCGGCCTCGCCATCGTCAAGAGCTTCGTCGAGCTGCATGGCGGGTCGGTCGGCATCCGCTCCGAGGAAGGGCGCGGCACCGCCGTCACCGTGCACCTGCCGATCCGCCCGACCGAGCTGGCCATCGCCGCAGAATGAGCGCGCCGGACCCGATCCTGATCGCGCTGCCGGACGAGGCGGCGACCATTCGTCTGGCCGAGGACATCGCGGCCAAGCTCGCCATCGGCGACGTCATTGCGCTCCGGGGGGATCTCGGCGCCGGCAAGACCAGTTTCGCCAGAGCCCTCATCCGCGCCGTCGCGGCCGATGCGGCGCTCGAGGTGCCGAGCCCGACCTTCACCATCGTCCAGACCTACGAGGCGCGGCTGCCGATCGCGCATTTCGATCTCTATCGCCTCGGCTCCGCCGACGAGCTCGACGAGATCGGCTTCGACGAGGCGGTGGCGGACGGCGTCGTGCTGGTCGAGTGGCCGGAGCGCGCCGGGGATTATCTGCCCGCCGGTCATCTCGAGATCGCGCTCGAGATCGACGGTCCCGGCCGGCTCGCGACGCTCTCGGGCGGCGGCGACTGGCCGGAGCGCATCGCGCGGACCTTGGCGATCCGGCGTTTTCTGGACGCGTCCGGCATGGCGCAGGCGACGCGCCGGCACCTGCAGGGCGACGCGTCGACCCGCGCCTATGAGCGTGTCGCGGCGCCGGATGGCCGACCGGCCGTGCTGATGGATGCGCCGGAGCGTCCGCCGGGCCCCGCGGTGCGCGACGGCCGCACCTATGACGATCTCGCCCACCGCGCCACCAGCGTGCGGCCCTTCGTGGCGATGAGCGACGGCCTGCGCGCGGCGGGCTTCTCGGCGCCGGAAATCCTGGCGGCGGACCTGCCAGCCGGCCTGCTTCTGGTCGAGGATCTCGGCTCCGACGGCGTGCTGGCGGACGGCGTGCCGGATCCGGGGCGCTACCATGTCGCCGTCGAGGTGCTGGCGGCGCTGCATGCGACGCCGCGGCCGGCCGACCTGCCCTTGCCGGACGGCAGCGTGCACCACGTGCCGCCCTTCGACTGGGACGCGCTCTCGATCGAGGTCGACCTGCTGCCGCGCTGGTTTGCGCGCTGGCAGAGGGGCACGCCGCTCGACGAGGCGGCCGAGGCGCGTTTCGCCGCCATCTGGCGCGGGCTCTACGAGACGCTCGACGCGGCCGAGAAGAGCTGGCTGCTGCGTGACTTCCATTCGCCCAACCTGCTCTGGCTGCCGGAGCGGGCGGGCCTGCGGCGGATCGGCATCCTCGATCATCAGGACGCGATGATCGGCGCCAGCGCCTATGACGTCGCCTCGCTGCTGCAGGATGTCCGCATCACTGTCGAGCCGGACCTCGAGACGGCGCTCGCCGACCACTATGTCGCCGCGCGCCACGCGCTCGGGCCGTTCGACGAGGCGCGTTTCCGCGAGGCCTATGCGATTTCCGGCGCGCAGCGCGCCACCAAGGTGCTGGGCGGTTTTGTCCGATTGGCGGAAGCGGCCGGCAAGCCCCAATATCTACGTCACATTCCCCGTGTACGAGGCTATCTCGGGCGGTGCCTGCGCCATCCGGTTCTTTCCGGACTGGCGCTCTGGTATGAAGAACACCTGCCGCTCGACGATTGACGGGCCCCGCCGGGGCCCGGGCCAGCGACGCCAGCAAGAACAATGGAACTGCCCGAGACGATGCCGACGCCCATCTTCCAGACGCCGAACCATCCGAAGCGCGCCATGGTGCTCGCCGCCGGTATCGGCAAGCGCATGCGGCCGGTCACGGCGACGGTCCCGAAGCCGCTGATCGAGATCGCCGGGCGCTCGCTCGTCGACCACGCCCTCGACCGGCTGGCCAATGCCGGCGTCGAGGACGTCGTCGTCAACGTGCACTACCTGGCCGACCTCGTCGAAACCCATGTCCGCAAGCGCAAGGCGCCGCAGGTCGTCGTCTCGGACGAGCGCGGCGGCCTGCTCGAGACGGGCGGCGGCATCACGAAGGCGCTGCCGCTTCTCGGCGACGCGCCCTTCTACGTCATGAACTCGGATTCGTTCTGGATCGAGGGGCCGCGCCCGAATCTCGACTGGCTCGCCCGCGGCTGGAACGACGAGACGATGGACGCGCTCCTGATGCTGGCGCCGACCGTCACCGCGATCGGCTATCCGGGACCGGGCGATTTCGTCATGGACAAGGACGGCCGCCTTGCCCGCCGGGTCGAGCGCACCGTCGCGCCCTTCGTCTATTCGGGCACCGCCATCCTGTCGCCGCGCCTGTTCGCCAACGCGCCCGAGGGCTCGTTCTCGCTCAATGTCCTGTTCGATCGCGCGATCGAGAGCGGCCGCCTGTTCGGTGTCCGCATGGACGGCACCTGGCTGCATGTCGGCACGCCGGAAGCAATCCGCGAGGCCGAACTGTCGGTCCTGGAAAGCGCGGCCTGAGGCGAGGATGGCGAGGCCGGCTCCCCGCGTCTTCACGATCCCGCCGGGCACGCCGTTCCTGCCGACTTTCGCCGATGCGCTGCTTTCGGGCCGCTTCGGCGACATTCCGAATCCGGCTAAGGATCCGCTCGCGCTCGCCGATGTGACCATCCTCGTGCCGACGCGCCGCGCCGCGCGGTCGCTGCATGCCGAGCTGCTCGTGCGCCTCGGCGGCCGCGCCGCCATCCTCCCGGCGATCCGTCCGATCGGCGACGTCGACGAGGAGGACCAGATCCTCGAGGCGGCTTCCGACGATCCGGCCGAGCGGCTCGTCCTGCCGGAGGCGATCTCGCGGCTCGACAGGCTGCTGGTGCTGACGCGGCTGACGCTCGCCTGGGGCAGGGCGGTGCGGCGGGAACTGCTCTCGCTCGACGAGAACGACCCGCTGCTGGTGCCGGCTTCCGCCGCCGATGCCTTTCATCTCGCCGGCGATCTCGCCCGCCTGATCGACGACATCGAGACGACGGGCATCGCCTGGGACCGGCTGGAAACGCTGGTTCCCGACGATCTCGCCCGCTACTGGCAGATCTCGCTCGATTTCCTGCGCATCGTCGGCCAGCAGTGGCCGGCCTTCCTGCGGGAGCGCGGTCTCGCCGATCCCTCGGTGCGACGCGACCATCTCGTGCGGGCATCAGCCCGGCGGCTGGCGTCGACGCCGCCGCGCGGGCCGGTGATCGCGGCCGGCTCGACCGGCTCCATACCCGCCGTCGCCGAGCTGCTCGGCGTCATCGCCGGGCTGCCGCAGGGCGCCGTCGTGCTGCCCGGCCTCGACATGCTGCTGGACGAGACCGGCTGGACCGCGATCGGCGGCCTTGCCGATCCCGCCCGCTCGGCGCCCGGCCATCCGCAATACGGCCTGAAGCAGGTGATCGAGGGCATCGGCGTCGCGCGCGACGAGATCGTTTCGATCGGCGCCATGACGGCCGAGATGACCGAACGCGCGCGGCTGATCTCCGAGGCGATGCGTCCGGCCGATACGACCGAGGATTGGGCCGTCGCGCCGCCGGTCGCGGCGGCGGCGATTGGCGACATCGACCTCGTCGTCGCCCGCAC
>JAEWAD010000533.1 GCA_023391905.1 Pseudomonadota bacterium
GACGGCACCGGGCGACGGCATCCCGTCATAACCGGCCGCCGGGACCACACTTTTCCGATCGGCGCGAACTGTTAACCGCACTCCGCGTTGAATTGGTAACCTTCGCCATGCGACATCAGTCGCCGAGCGATCCATCCGAGCGAAAAAGCGCATGTGAGGCGATGACTATGGCAGGTTCGAAGATTGTTCCGGTAATCCTGGCGGGCGGATCTGGAACGCGCCTCTGGCCGATTTCGCGCGACAGCATGCCGAAGCAGTTCCTGGCGCTCGGCTCCGAGCGCACCTTCTACCAGGACACGCTGATGCGCCTGCCGTCGAAGGACGCCGGCGGCACCGATCCGATCGTCATCACGGCGGACGCCTTCCGCTTCTTCGCCCGCCGCCAGGCGGCCGAGATCGGCATGAGCGCGACCATCGTCCTCGAGCCGGCGCGGCGCGATTCCGCCGCCGCGCTGATCGTCGCGGCGCGCTATGCGCAGAAGCTCTATGGCGACGACTGCCTGGTGCTGGCGCTCGCCGCCGACCATCTCGTGCCGGACGTCAAGCTGTTCCAGGACGCCTGCCTCGCCGCCGCCGCCGCGGCCGAGGAAGGCCACATCGTCACCTTCGGCATCACGCCGACCGAGCCGCGCACCAGCTATGGCTACATCAAGCCGGGCAAGCCGCTGACCACGCCGGGCGCCTTCGCGGTGACCTCCTTCGTCGAGAAGCCCGACCGCGAGACCGCCGAGCGCTATGTCGCCGAGGGTTTCCTCTGGAACTCCGGCAATTTCATCTTCCCGGCCGCGCTGATGCTGTCGGAAGCCGCGAAGTATGAGCCCGAGATCGTCGCCGGCGCCGAAGCCGCCATCAAGGGCGCGCATGAGGACCTCGGCTTCCTCCGCCTCGACGATCAGAGCTTCACGGCGATCCCCGCGAAGTCGATCGACTATGCCGTCCTGGAGCGGACTGACCGCGCCGCCGTCATGGAGGGCCGCTTCTCGTGGTCCGACATCGGCAGCTGGGACGCGGTGCGCGACAGCCGCACGCCGGGCGAGCATGGCAACGTCACCACAGGACCGGTGGCGCTGATCGACAGCCACAACGCCTTCGTCCATTCGGAAGGCCCGCTCGTCACCGGCATCGGCCTCGACAATCTGACCGTCGTCGCCTCCGAGGACGCGATCCTGATCATGCCGTCCGACCGCAGCCAGGACGTCAAGAACCTCGTCGCCAGCCTGAAGGCGGAGAAGCGCAACGAGGCCAACGAGCACATCAAGATCCACCGGCCCTGGGGCACCTACCAGACGATCTGCCGGGGCGACCGCTTCCATGTGAAGAAGATCGTCGTCGAGCCGGGCGCCAAGCTGTCGCTGCAGAAGCACCACCACCGTGCCGAGCACTGGGTCGTGGTCCGCGGCACCGCCGAGGTGACGCTGAACGACACGATCCGGACGGTGAACGAGAACGAGTCGATCTACCTGCCGCTCGGCGCCATCCACCGCGTCTCCAACCCCGGCAAGATCCCGCTCGAGCTGATCGAGGTGCAGACCGGTTCCTATCTCGGCGAGGACGACATCGTCCGCATCGAGGACATCTACGCCCGCGTCTGAGGCGAGGCGCGTTCGCCGTCGCCCCGGGCGCGTCCCGGGACGACGGATGGCTAACGGCACGCTAACGGCGCCGCCGCGCGTTAACCCGTCGTTTGGGGCCTATTTCTCCAGCCGGGCGATCAGGCTCGACGTGTCCCAGCGATTGCCGCCCATGGCCTGGACGTCGCCATAGAACTGGTCGACCAGCGCGGTCAGCGGCAGCTTGGCGCCGTTGTTGCGCGCCTCGTCGAGGCAGATGCCGAGATCCTTGCGCATCCAGTCGACGGCGAAGCCGAACTCGAAATTGCCGGCGTTCATCGACTTGTAGCGGTTCTCCATCTGCCAGGATTGCGCCGCGCCCTTGGAGATGACGTCGACCACCGCCTCGACGTCGAGGCCGGCGCGCTTGCCGAAATGCAGCGCCTCGGCCAGGCCCTGGACGATGCCGGCGATGCAGATCTGGTTCATCATCTTGGCGAGCTGGCCGGAACCGACCGGGCCCAGCAGCCGGCAGGCGCGGGCATAGCTCTGGATCACCGGCTCGGCCCTGGCGAAGGCCGCCTCGTCACCGCCGCACATCACCGTCAGCACACCGTTCTCGGCGCCGGCCTGGCCGCCGGAGACGGGCGCGTCGACGAAATCAAAGCCGCCCTTCGCCGCTTCCGAATGCAGTTCGCGCGCGACCTCGGCCGAGGCCGTGGTATGATCGACGAACACCGCGCCCTTCGCCATGCCGGCAAAGGCGCCATCCGGGCCGATCGTGACCGAGCGCAGGTCGTCGTCGTTGCCGACGCAGGCGAAGACGATATCCTGGCCGACGGCCGCTTCCTTCGGCGTCGCGGCGGCACGGCCGCCAAACTCGGCCACCCATTTCGCGGACTTGGCAGCGTTGCGGTTGTAGACGGTCACCTCATGCCCCTTGGCCTGCAGATGCCGCGCCATCGGATAGCCCATCACGCCGAGGCCCAGGAACGCTACCTTCGTCATCTCGATCTCCGTCAAAGTCCACCATGCGGCGCCGGTTCGCGGCGCGTCGGAAAGGCCTAGCACGCGATCCGCCGCGAGGCACCCCGCGCCGCTTCGGCCAGACGAACGAAAAGCGAGGCTCGTTCCCGAACCTCGCTTCCAATCGGATCACGTCCGGCGCGCGCGGCGCCGGACAAGGGCTCAGTGCCGCGAACTCTTCAGGAACGCGTTCAGGCGCTCGCTGCGGCCCTCGCCGAAGATCTCCTCCGGCGTGCCCTGCTCGGCGATACGGCCCTGCTCCATGAAAACGATGCGGTCGGACACTTCGCGGGCGAACCGCATCTCATGCGTGACGATCAGGAGCGTGGCTCCGTCGTCGGCGATGCCCTTGACCGTGGTCAGCACCTCCTGCACCAGCTCCGGATCGAGCGCCGACGTCACCTCGTCGAGCAGGACCAGCTTCGGGTTCATGGCGAGCGCGCGGGCGATCGCGACGCGCTGCTGCTGGCCGCCGGAAAGCTGGCTCGGGTAATGGTTGAGGCGGGTGCCGAGGCCGACCCGGCTGAGCCACTTCTCGGCGATGGCGAAGGCCTCTTCCTTGCCGAGCTTCTTCACCTTGCGCAGGCCGAGCATGACGTTGCCGGCGGCGGTCAGGTGCGGAAACAGGTTGAAGCTCTGGAACACCATGCCGGTCATGGCGCGCTGGCGCGACAGCTCCGCATCGCGCAGCCGGACGCGCTTGCCACCCGATGTCCTGTAGCCGATCGTCTCGCCGTCGAGCACGATGTCGCCGCCCTGGAACTCCTCCAGCAGGTTGACGCAGCGCAAGAGCGTCGTCTTGCCGGAACCGCTCGAGCCGATGATCGACACGACTTCCTTCGGCCGGAGCGAGAGGTCGACGCCCTTCAGGATCTCCACGGCGCCGAAATTCTTGCGGAGGCCCTGGATTTCCAGCAGCGGGCGCGCGTTTTCGTCTGGGATCATAGGCGGGCTCCGAGGCGGCGTTCCAGCGACTTGCCGAGCATGTCCAGGGTGATGTTGACGATCAGGTAGAGGATACCGGCGAACACATAGAACTCGATGGTCATGAAGGTACGACCGATCACTTCCTGGGTCTTCAGGAGCAATTCGCCGACGCCGATCATCGAGAGAAGGCTCGAGCCCTTGATCAGCTCGACCCCGGTGTTGATCCACGGCGGCAGCGCCGTACGAAGCGCCTGCGGCAGCAGCACGTTGGCCAGGATCTGCGGAAACCGCAGCCCGATGGCGCGCCCGGCCTCGATCTGCCCGGGCGGGATCGCCTGCAGCGACCCGCGCACCAGTTCGCCGATATGGGCGCCGGCGAAGAGGCCGAGCGCCAGGGTTCCCGCTTGCGAAGCGCTGAGCGACAGCCCCATCACCGCGGGGATGTAGAACGCCGCCAGGATCAGCACGAGCAGCGGCGTGCCGCGCATCACGTCGACATAGAGGCGGAATGGCAGCTTGACCAGGAACGAGCCGAAGACGAGCTGGATCCCGACGATGCAGCCGAGGATCGTGCCGAACACGATCGCGCCGACCGAGATGCCGATGGTCATCAGGAAGCCGTCGAAGAGCGGCCACCGTGCGATCCAGAGCTGGGCGAGGAATGCATCCATGACCATGCCCGATCAGAACTTGGGGAAGCGGCGTTCGAGCCGGCGCAGCAACGCGGCGATCGTGAAGCAGGTCGCGATATAGAGGCCGCTGGCGACCGTCCATGTCTCGACCACGCGGAACGTGTCGACGTTGATCTTGCGCGCCTCGAAGGTCAGCTCCGGCACCGCGATGGCGGCGGCGATCGAGCTGTCCTTGAACATGCCGATGAAGGTGTTGCCGAGCGACGGCAGCGCGTTGCGCAGCATCACCGGCGCGACCACGAAGAGATTGGTCTGCAGCCGCGTCAGGCCGATCGCCCGCGCCGCCTCGACGATGCCCTTCGGCACCGACAGCAGGCCGGCCCGGAACACCTCGGTCAGATAGGCGCCGGCATAGAGCGCCAGCGAGGCGATGAAGCTCTCATATTTGTCGAGCCGGATGCCGACCTGGGGCAGCGCGAAATAGGCGAGCAGCACCAGGACGAGCAGCGGGATGTTGCGGATCAGCAGGACGTAGATCCAGCTGATGCCGCGCAGGATGCGTGAATGCGACACGCTGGCGAAGGCCGACAGCAAGCCGATGAGCGTTCCGATCGCCACGGCGGCGACCGCCAGCCCCAGGCCGATGGCGAGCCCGATCAGAAGCTGATCGAAGCTCGCCCATACGGCACCGAAATGCAGCGTATAGTTCACGTTGGCGTTCGCCGGCTGTTAGCGGAATTCGGCCGGGAAACCGATCTTCGGCTCGCTCGGCGATTCACCGAACCAGCGCTCATAGGCCGCCTTGTAGGTCGGGAACATCGTGCCGGTCATCGACTCGCGCAGCGCGACGTTGACGAAGTTCAGCCAGTCCGGATCGCCCTGCTTGACGATGCAGGCATAGGTCTGCGGGTTCCAGCTGTAGCCCGAGTCCACATAGCGGCCCTCGTTCTGCTTCATGTAGTAGCGCAGCGAGGACGAGTCGGTCGCGGCCGCGTCGGCACGACCCGAGTTCAGCGCCTGGTACATCAGGTCGACGCTCTCGAACTGGTCGACCTTGGCGTCGGGAAGCGCCGCCTTGACCATGCCCTCGGCGAAGACGTTCTGCAGCACCGACACGGTCACGTCGCTGCCGGCGGCCTTCAGCGCCTCGTAGTTGGGATATTTGCCGCCGGCCTGCATCATCAGGCTGACGCCCTCGCGATAGTACGGAATGGTGAAGGCGACCTGCTGGGCGCGCGCCGCCGTCACGGTGACGAACTGGCAGGTGATGTCGACCTTGTCGGTGACGATGTTCGGGATGCGGGCGTCCGACGCCTGGTTGACGAACTCGATCTTGGTCTCGTCGTCGAACAGGCCCTTGGCGATGATCTTGGCGACGTCGATGTCGAAGCCGACGAGCTCGCCCGATTCATCGCGGAAATGCCACGGCGGATTGGTGCTGCCCGTGCCGACGACAAGCTTGCCGCGCGAGAGCACGTCCTGGAGCTTGCCGGCGAAGGCCGGCTGCGCCATCGACATGGCGATCGTCACGGCACCGAGGCCGGCTGCGAATTTCAATGCGGTAGCGCGCATGGTCTTCCCCTCTTCTTCGACGATGAGATCCACCGTCTGTGCTCAGGCCGCACGCCGCGCAATGCGACGGCAACGGCTCTGTTCCCTGGCTTCGCGCCGCGCCGTTCCGGCTTTTTTCCGGTAATCGGCGCGGCGGATCTGTTCGCGTTGCACACACCGTCTCTCGCCATATCGATCCTGGCAAGTCGGGCGCGTTTCACTGCACGGAATTATTTATAATTGCGAACTACAGAATACCGCCAGCCTTGAGCTCGCCGACGGCGCCCTCGACCGCCGCCAGCGTGGCGTCGACGACCGCCTCGTCATGCGTGATCGACATGAACCAGGCGCCGCGCTCGAGCGCGCGGACGCCCCGCCGCAGCAGCGCCGTCGTGAAGGCGACATAGGCCTTCTTGTCGGAACGGGCGAGGTCGCGATAGTCCTTCGCCGGCGCATCGAGGCCGAAGGCGACGTGGAAGATCTGCGGATAGCCGGTGACGACCGCCTTGACGCCGGCCTTGTCGAAGATGGCGCGCATGCCTTCCATCAGCCGCGTGCCGTTCACGCCGATCGTGGCGTAGAGCTCCGGTGTCAGCGACTTCAGCGAGGCGACGGTCGCGGCCATCGAGAGCGGCTGCGAATTGTAGGTACCGCCATGCACGACGCCGCCCGAGACGAACATGTCGAGCAGGTCGGCGCGACCGGCGAGGGCCGCCACCGGGAAGCCGTTGGCGATCGCCTTGCCGAAAGTGGCGAGGTCGGGCGTGACGCCGAAATGCGCCTGCGCGCCGCCGGCGCCGAGGCGGAAGCCGGTGATCACCTCGTCGAAGATCAGGATGGTGCCGGCCTTGGTGCAGGCCTCGCGCACGCCTTCGAGATAGCCGGGCGCCGGATGGATCGCGCCTGCGTTGCACATGGTCGCTTCCATGATCACGCCGGCGACGTCGCCCTTGGCGAGACGGGCCTGGAGAAGTGCCAGGTTGTTCCACGGCAGGACCTCGAGGCCCTCCGCCGACTGCGGCAGCTGGCCCTTGCTGCCGGCGACCGGCACGGGCTTGTCGGCGGGACCGGCCGCGTCGAGCGCGGGCGCCGTCGACCACAGCACGTTGTCGAACCAGCCGTGATAGTGGCCCTCGAACTTGATGATGACCTGGCGGCCGGTGGCGGCGCGGGCGAGGCGCAGCGCGGCCTGGTCGGCCTCGGAGCCCGACGAGGCAAACCGGATCCGCTCGGCGCAGGGCACCATCTCGCAGACGAGGCGGGCGGCCTCGGTCTCGACCTTCGACTGGCCGCCGAACAGGATGCCGTGCTTCATCTGCTCGGTGACGGCGTCGGTCAGGGCCTTCGGGTTGTGGCCGAGGATCATCGGCCCCATGCCGAGATAGTAGTCGATCAGCCGGTTGCCATCGACGTCGAACAGATAGGGTCCCTCGGCCTTCTCGAAGACGAGCGGCGTCGGCGAGATGTTGAGACGGAAGTTGCTGTTGACGCCACCCGCGATCCACTGGGAATTGCGGCGGATCTCCTCGACGGAACGATCGAAGGTCAACGACTTGGACGACTGGCCGGACGTCGCCGGATTGTGGATGCTCAACGCGAACTCCTCTGCTTGGCTTTCCCCAAACCAAGCCAGAAGCCCCGTTTCATGTAAACGGATGCTTGTTTCGTCCGGCGGAAAAAAGCTAGTTTCCCGCGAGCAAAGCAGGAGGAAGTCGCGAATGGTCACGACCGCGGACGACCGTTACATCGTCGGACCGGTGCTGAAGGCGCTGAAGGTGCTCGACGCCATCGCGCAGAAGGGGCATCCGGCTTCGCTGACGACGATCGCCAGCGAGCTGGACCTGCCGAAGACGAGCGTGTTCCGCTACCTGCGCACGCTGAGCGCCGCGGGCTTCCTGACCTACGACGCCGGGACGGACCGCTACAGCGTGGGCCTCCGCTTCCGCGCGCTCGCCACCGCCGACAAGAGCATCCAGCGGCTGCGCGACTGCGCCCTGCCGGCGCTCACCGAGATCAATCGCGAGTTCAACGAGACGACCAACCTCGCCGTGCTGGCCGACAACCACGTCGTCTATATCGACATCATCGAATCGACCCGCGCGCTGCGCATGCAGGCGCGGATCGGCAGCCGCGATCCCGTCCATTCGACCGCGCTCGGCAAGGCGATCCTGGCGCGGCTACCGGCCGACGAGCGGACGCAATTGCTGTCGGACGCGCTGCCGCAGCGCACGCTGCGCACCATCACCCAGCTGAAGACGATCGAAAGGCAGCTCGCCGACGCCGTGGCAAGCGGCGTCGCGGTCGAGATCGGCGAGAACGAGGAAGGCACGATGTGCATCGGCGCCGCCATCCTCGACGAGACCGGCTATCCGGTCGCCGCGATCAGCGTCTCCGCGCCGGAACGCCGGGTCACCGACGAGATCCGGCCGCGACTGATCGCCAGGCTGCGCGAGGCGACCACCCAGATCTCGGACCAGCTCGCCGCGTCGCGCTACCAGCGCATCGCCGACGACCGCGCCTGAGGACGAAATCACGCCGCCGACGCGCGCCCCATTCACGCCGCGACGATTGTCACGCTAGACTGCCGTCCGCGTCGGAATGCTGATCGGGCGCCATGCCAAGATCCGCACCAAGCGGACGCATGATCAACGGAGGAATTCATGCTGAAATCGATCGACCCGCTTCTCAACGCGGATGTTCTCCACGCCTTGAGGGCGATGGGCCACGGCGACGACCTCATCATCTGCGACACCAATTTCCCGGCCGACTCCGTCGCCCGGCAGACCGTGCTCGGCAAGCTGCTGCGCATCGACAACGTCACGGCCGCCGAGGCGGCGCGCGCCATCCTCTCGGTGATGCCGCTCGACAGCTTCGTCGACCAGCCGGCGCTGCGCATGGAGATCGTCGGCGACGGAGCGACGCTTCCGGCCGTGCAGACCGAGGTCCAGGCCGAGATCGACGCCGCCGAAGGCCGCTCCTGGCCGATGGGCTCGATCGAGCGCTTCGCCTTCTACGAGCGCGCCAAGAACGCCTATTGCGTCATCCAGACCGGCGAGCGTCGCTTCTATGGCTGCTTCGTCCTGAAGAAGGGCGTGATTCCGCCTGACGCGCGCTGAGCCGGAGACGCAGCATGGCTGACACGCGACAGGGCGTTGCCATTCTCGGCATCTTCGTGGCCGACCTCGCCTTCCGGGCCGGCCGCATGCCCGGCATCGGCGAGACCATCGCCGGCTCGGGCTTCAAGATGGGCCCGGGCGGCAAGGGCTCCAACCAGGCCGTCGCGGCGGCCCGCGCCGGCGCCCCGGTGACCTTCATCTCGAAAGTCGGACGCGACGCCTTCGGCGCGATCGCGCTCGACACCTGGCGGGCCGAGGGCATCACCGCGCGCGTCGCCGAGCTCGACGACCAGCCGACCGGCGCCGCCTTCATCTACGTGAACGAGACAAGCGGCGAGAACGCCATCATCGTCGTGCCCGGCGCGGCGGCGACCATCGGCGCGGCCGATGTCGAGGCGGCGGCCGATGCGATCCGCGGCGCCGCCGTCTTCATCACCCAGCTCGAGC
>JAEWAD010000043.1 GCA_023391905.1 Pseudomonadota bacterium
GCTCACCCCTCATACTCCATGATGGCGAGGCCGGCATTGTAATCGGTCGAGTAGATGATGCCGTTGGCGTCGACGAAAAGGTCGGCCGACTGGATCACCTGCGGGCGATTGGCCCGCTTGTCGACCATGCGTTCCGGCGCCGCCGGCACCAGCGCGCCGGTCTCCTTCGGCTCGAACGGGTTCGAGATGTCGAACACGCGCACGCCGGCGTTCTGGTAGGTGGCGAAGATGAGCGTGTCGGAGACGTAGCTGCCCGGCCGGTTCTCGTGCAGATTGTGGGGGCCGAAATGGCCGCCCTTGGCGGTGTAGTCGGCCTCGGAAGGCGTCGGCAGGGTGGCGATCGAGATCGGGTTCGCCTTGTCCCTTATGTCGAAGATCCAGGTGTGCTTGCGGCCGTCTTCCTCGTGGTCGAGCACGGCCTCGTCGGCGACGACGAGCAGGTCGCGCTTCGGCAGCGGCAGGGCGGAATGCGTCCCGCCGCCGAAGGGCGGCGACCAGTTCTTGTGCGTGATCAGCTTCGGCGCCGAGTTGTCGGCGATGTCGAGGACGGTGAGGCCGCCGTCGCGCCAGCAGGCATAGGCCGTGTCGCCTTCGACCAGGCCGTGATGCAGCGCGTAGCGCCGGCCTTCGCCCCATGTCGGTTGCTCGCCGCCGGCGAGATGCATGCCGGGGATCCACCAGCGGCCTGCCTCGACCGGCCTGGTCGGGTCCTGCAGGTCGACGATCAGGAAGATGTAGTCGCTGTAGCCGTCGAGCAGCGCCGAGACATAGGCGTAGCGGCCACCGACATACCAGATGCGGTGGATGCCGACGCCCTCGACGGGGAAGAAGCCGATCTGGCGCGGCTCTGTCGGGTTCGCGATGTCGTAGATCGCCATGCCGGCCGACCAGTTGCGCGATACCTTGCCCGCCGCCGTACCGACCGTCTCGCCGACCGACTTGGTGTAGTAGACCTTCTCGTCGACGGCGAAGGCGGCGTCGGCGAAGAGATCGCGCGCATGGATGACGAGCAGGAGATCGTCATGCGTCTGCAGGTGGATCGTCCAGGTGTTCGGCGGCGCCGGCACGAAGACGGTCTCGCCCGGGTTCTTCGGATCGCGCACGTCGATGATGGAGAAGCCCTGCGACCAGGGATGCGCGACATAGGCGTAGCCACGATGCACCATCACCTGCAGCGCGTCCGGTCGCCCACCCTGGTCGGAATGGCCGATCAGGCGGATGTTTTTCGCATAGTCGGGCGTCGGCAGGGTCATGGCGCAGCTTTTCGGTTGGTCGACTTCGGTTACTTACCTCTCCCTGAGGGAGAGGTCGGACCGCAGGTCCCGGTGAGGGTTTACGCCCTCTCCGGATGGTTCCCTAAACCCTCGCCCGCCGCACTTCGTGCGTCGACCTCTCCCTCAGGGAGAGGTCGAGAAGGGCAGCGCCGTGGCCGGCTACCCCCTGAACGGCACCAGCGGCAGGCCCTTGACGCCGACGTCGATGGCGAACAGACCGCCGGGGTTGCGCTGGCCCGCCAGTTGCTCCGGCGTGCGGTTGTAGATCGCGGTGGTGACGTAGAGCACGTCGAGATCCCGCCCGCCGAACTCGCAGCAGGTCGGCAGATCGGTCGGCATCTCGATCGTGCGCATCAGCTTGCCCGCCGGATCATAGCGCAGCACCTTGCCCTTGAACGGGATCGTCGCCCAGTAGCAGCCCTCGGCGTCGACGGTGGAGCCGTCGACCACGCCGCCCATTTCTGACAGGTCGAAGAAGGGGCGCTGGTTCTCGACTTCGCCGGTGGCGGGATCGAAATCCCAGGCCCAGACCACCGGGCCGTGGCTGTCGGTATAGTAGAGCGTGCGACTGTCGGGGCTCCAGGCGAGGCCGTTCGAGCAGCCGAAGCCGCCGGCGACCTTGTGCACGGAGAGATCCGTGTCCATCCGGTAGAGCGAGGCGTTCTTCACCACCGGCTTGCCCGGCGCCTCGAACATCGAGCCCGACCAGAAGCGGCCCTGGCGGTCGGTCTTGCCGTCGTTGAAGCGGTTGTCGGGGAGGTCGGCCTCGGGGTCGACAATCCTTTCGAAGCGACCGCTCGCCGGATCGAAGAAATGGAAGCCGCTCGCCATGGTGAGCACCAGCCCGCCCTTTTCGCGCACGGCGATACAGCCGAGATATTCCGGCGCGATGAAGGTCTCGGTGTGGCGCGTCAGCGGATCGAAGCGGTGGATCGCCTTGGCATAGATGTCGATCCACCAGAGATACTCGCTCGCCGGGTCCCAGTAGGTGCTCTCGCCGAGCTGGGCCTTGGCGTCGACGACGCATTCGATGTCGGTCATGGAAATTCCTCTAGGCGGATGGGCTTTGCCGGCGGCGGAAGCGCGGCAGGAAGGTGGACAGGCCGGAGACGGCGTCGCTGGCGAGCGAGACGGTGACGAGGATGACGACGCCGTAGACGATCAGCAGCGCGCCACTCGAAAGGTTCAGCGCCGGCAGCAGCCCGGTCAGGATCGTCAGCACGAGGGCGCCGGCGATGGTGCCGATATAGTGCCCGCTGCCGCCGAGGATCGACGCGCCGCCGATCGCCACCGCGGCGATCGAGGTGAAGAGATAGGGATCGCCCATGCCGAGATAGGCCTGCGCCGTGTAGCCGGTCAGAAGCATGCCGGCGAGGGCGGCGGTGAAGCCGGAAAGCGTGTAGGCGAGGACGGTCGTCAGGAAGGTCGGCACGCCGGAAAACTCGGCGACGGTGGCGCTGGTGCCGACCGCGTAGAGATAGCGGCCGAAGGCCGATTTCGACAGCAGGATGGTGGCGACGACCGCGAGCGCGATCCAGATCAGCACCACGACCGGAAAGCCCAGGATCCGCCCGACGGCGAGGAACTGGATCGCCGGCGGCGCCGTCGCAGTCGGCGCGCCGCCCGTATAGACGAGGATGCCGCCCTGCAGGATTACGTTGACGGCGAGCGTCATGATGATCGGCGGCACGCCGAACAGCGCGACGCCGAGCCCATTCACCAGCCCGACCAGCGCGCCGGCGGCGAGCAGCAGCGGCACGATCCATAGGAGCGGCGCGTCCTGGCTGCCAGCGAGCAAGGTCATCAGCACGGCGGCCGAATTCAGCACCCAGGGCACCGAGAGGTCGATGCCGCCGCCGATGATGACGAAGGTCTGGCCGAGCGCGACGATGCCGATGAAGGCGGCGAGCACGGCCGTGCTGCGGAGATGGGTCGGCGACAGGAAGCCCGGCGCGACGACGCTGGTCAGGAGCAGCAGCACGATCATGCCGAGATAGGCGAGCAGGATGGCCCGGTGCCGGCGCAGGTTCATGTCAGGCTCCGTCGGGCGGACTTCTCGGCGATCGAGCTGGCGAGCACGGCGACCAGCAGGATGATGCCGGAGACGATCGGCTGCCAGTAGCTCGAGATCTCGAGCACGAAGACGAGATTGCCGATGATGGTGAGGATGTAGGCGCCGATGATCGTGCCGACGAGGCCGCCGCGGCCGCCGAACAGGCTGATGCCGCCGATCACCGCCGCCGCCACCGAGGGCAGGATGTAGTCCTTGCCGATGGTGGGCGATCCCGCGCCGGTCTGGGTAGTGAGATAGAGGGCGGCCAGCGCCGCGAACAGGCCGGAAAGCGCATAGGTGGCGACGTTTATGCGAAGCGGCGAGACACCGGAGAGCAGCGCCGAGCGCTCGTTCGAGCCGGTGGCGCGGATCGAGATGCCGAGCCTTGTGCGCTTGAACCAGAACCAGAAGCCGAGGAGCAGGATCAGCAGCCAGACCGAGCTCGAAAGGCCGAACCAGCTCGCAAAGCCGAACCGCATCCAGCCGGCCGGCAGGCTGCCGCCATCGGTCGGCAGGATGAGCATCGCCGCGCCGGACAGGATCGACCAGGTGGCGAGCGTGACCAGGAAGGGCTGCAGCCGCAGCACGGTGATGAGCATGCCGTTGAGCGCCCCAACCAGGCCGCCGAGGGCGACGATGCCGATCGCCCAGGCAGTCACCTGGGCCGGATCGGTGCCGAAGCGGGTGGCGGCGAGCACCGTGCCGAGGCTGATCATGCCGCCGATCGAGAGGTCGATGCCGCCGCGCAGGAGCACGATGGTCTGGCCCGTCGCGGCCAGGATCAGCGTCATCGCCGCGGCGGTGTCGAGGTTGAGCTCGTCGATCGTGAACACGCCCTCGCGCAGCGCGCCGTAGAGCGCGAGCAGCGCCGCCAGCATCACGCAGGGAATGATCAGCGAAGCCCGGTCGATCAGGGCGGCGCGCAGGCCGGCCGTGGCGGCAGGGCGCGGCTGTGCGTCTGGCGCGGGATGGGAGGAGGCCGGCTTCGGCCGATCGATCGTCGTCATCGTCATGCCGCCCTCTCGATCATGGCGGCGCGCAGGATCTGCCGCTCCGAATTGTCCTCGCCCTCCAGCACCGCCGCGAGCCGGCCGTTACGCAGCACCGCGACGCGGTCGGCGACATGCACCAGCTCGGCGAGGTCGCTCGAATAGAACAGGATGGCGTAGCCGCGCGCGGCAAGGTCGCGCATCAGCTGGAAGATCTCGCCCTTGGTGCCGACATCGATGCCGCGCGTCGGATCGTAGAGCAGCAGGATACGCGCCTCGGTCAGGAGCATCTTGCCGAAGATCACCTTCTGCTGGTTGCCGCCGGAGAGCGTGCCGGCCAGCTGCTCCGGCGTTCCCGCCTTGATCTTCAGCGCCGCGATCATCTCGTCGACGAGCTTCGCCTCGCGCTTGGGGTCGGTGAGGCCGAAGCGGGTGAAGCGCGAGATCACCGAGAGCGTCAGGTTCTCGCGCACGCTGCGTGACAAGAGCAGGCCGTGATTACGTCGGTCCTCCGGCACGAGGGCCAGCCCGTCGCGGCCGGTCAGCGCCTGGCGCGGCCCGCGGATCGTCTTGGCCTTGCCCCAGATCTCGACGGTGCCGCGCGCGCCGCCGATGCCGAACAGCGCCTGGAACAGCTCGCGCTGGCCGTGGCCCTGCATGCCGGCGACGCCGAGGACTTCGCCCTCGCGGAGGTCGAGGTCGATGTCGGCGAGGCGGTGGCCGGCGCCGAAGCCGCGCAGGCGGACCGCGACCTGGTCGGTCGCCGTCGGCTTCCGTTCCGGATAGAGGCGGTCCATGCGGCGGCCGAGCATGTCGGCGATGATCGTCTCGTCGTCGACGGCCTTGGTGTCATAGGCGGCGACGGTCGCGCCGTTGCGGAAGACGGTGATGCGATCGGCGATCTGGCGCACCTCGCCGAGCCGGTGCGAGATGTAGATGACGAGCGTGCCGGCTTTCGCCAGGCCCTGCGACAGCCCGAGCAGCCACTCCGTCTCGCGCGGCCCGAGCGCCGAGGTCGCCTCGTCGAGGATCAGCACCTTGGGATCGGCGGAAAGCGCCTTGGCGATTTCGACCAGCTGGCGGTCGGCGAGCGTCAGCCGGCGCAGCTCCTGGTCCGGCCGGATCGTCGGGAATTGATGGCGGGCGAACAGCGCCTCGGTCGCCTCGCGCAGCGCGCGGGCCCTGACGGTGCGGGCAAACGACAATGGCTCGCGGCGGAACCAGATGTTCTGCTCGACCGTCAGGTCGGGGACCAGCGACAATTCCTGGAACACCGGCGAGATGCCGGCGTCGCGCGCGTCCTGCGGATGGCGCGGGCGATAGGGCTGGCCGCCGAGCGTGACCGTGCCGCCGTTCGGCCGCACCGCGCCGGCGAGGATCTGGATGAAAGTGCTCTTGCCGGCGCCGTTCTCGCCGAGCAGCGCATGCACCTCGCCGGCGCGGGCCGAGAAATCCGCGCGGCTCAGCGCGACGATACCGCCATAATTCTTGGTGATGGCGGTGGCGGTCAGAAGTTCGGTCATGCTTGGCCGAGCCCTCGACGAGAATGGAATGCGAGACGCCGTCTGTCGGGCCGGCGTCCATGAGGGCCTCGCCCCCATGCGGGGCGAGGCGATGGCGATAGGAGGCTTGCGGCCTCGTCAGGTGCCGGCGGCTTCCTGCGGCGTGATCTCGACCCAGTCCGGCGTGATCGGCAGCGACAGGCCCGGCGCGAGGTCCGGGAAGGCGTTCTTGCCGATCTCGATCTTCTCCATCTTCACGTCCGGATAGAGCTTCGAGGGCTGCGGATCGGTGGCGAGGAACGGGCCGTAGACGAAGACGTGCTTGTCCTTGACTTCCTTGCCGTCGAGGATGTCGACCGCGAGCTTCAGCGCCTCCGCCGAGAGATAGGCCGGGTTGGTCTCGAGGATGCACTCAGCCCCTTCCGTCTGCGCGCAGACGAGCGAGGCGGTGTTGTAGCCGCCGCCGGCGACCGGCACGAGCGGCCGTCCAGCGTCTTGCAGCGCCTTGATCGCGCCGGAGCCGTAGCCCTGGGTGAGGATCGCGTCGACCTGCGGATGGGCGGCGAGCAGCGAGGCGACGCCTTCCTGCTCGGGGCCGAGCGCGTAGTTGCCGTTGAAGTAGCCGACGATCTCGATGTCGGGATAGTTCTTCAGGACCTTCTCGAAGCCGGACTGCAGCTGCTCGGAGATCGGCGCGCCGGCGAGGCCGCGATCGACGAACACCTTGCCCTTGCCGCCGATCTTCTCGGCGATCCATTCGGCCTGCACGGCCGGGATGCGGTTCCAGTCGGATTCGAGCTTGTAGGCGCAGTCGGCGGTGGCAACCTGGTCGAAGGTGATGACGAGGATGCCGGCGGCGCAGGCCTTCTCGATCGTCGGGTTCAGTGCCGTCGGCGAGCCGACGTCGATCAGTATGGCGTCCGGCTTGGCGCGGATGATGTTGTTGAGCGAATTGATCTGCGCCTGCGTCGTCGTCTCGACATTCTCGACCTTCAGGTCGACGCGGCCGGCGAGCGGTGGCTTCTTCACGGTGGTTTCGGCGATGCGCAGCATCTGCTGGCGCCAGTCGTTGCCGACGAAATTGTTGGAGAGATAGATCTTGTAGGGCTTCTTTTCCTCGGCCTTGGCCCCGGGGACGAGGCCGGACGTCAGAACGATCGCCGACAGGGCGGCGAGAGCGGCGGCAGTGCGCTTCACGGTGTTTCCTCCCTCAAGGAATGCTGTCCAGCATGCGTGCGGATGCTTCTTCCGAAAGGCGGCATCCGTCATGATAACGCTACCATAAGCCGGCGGTCCCGCAAGGACCGACGATCCGCAGCCTCTCCTCAAGGCTGTGAATAAAGATATGCTATTATAATCTCTGTGGATTGTCCAGCCGGCGCGCGCTCAGCCGAGGTCGTTTGGCGCGTCGTAGGACAGGCTGAACAGATCGGCGCGGTTCTTGTTGATCGTCAGCTCGACGACTTCGCCGGTGGTCGAGAAATACAGCATCTCGATGACGAGGATCGGGCCGCCGACGGCGTAGTCGAGCGCCTTCGCCAGCGCCTCGTCGGCGATGTCGGCGCGCACCGTGATGCGGGCGTTGGAGAGCTGGATGCCGAGATGGCGCTGCAGCGCGCGGAACACGACCACGTCGTCGAAATCGGCCCGCTTCAGCCGGCTGCCGATCGCCGGCGGAAAGTAGAAGGTGGTCTGCCCGGTGGGGCCGTCCTTCTGGTGCAGCGTCGCGCGCAGGCAGTGACAGGTCTCGTCCGCCTTCAGGCCGAAGGCGGCGGCGGCCGTGGCCGAGCGTTCCTTGCGGTAGGAATGGATTTCCAGCGCGCGGCCCTTGGTCGATTCCGCGATCTGCGCGAAACTCCGGAAGGCGAAGCTCGGCATGGCCGGGGCCGGTGGCGCCGTCACGATCGCCGGCTTGGCGGCGCGCTTCTTGATCAGGCCGTCATTCTCGAGGTCGCGCAGCGCCTGGCGCACGGTGATCAGGCTGACGCCGAAGCGCTCGGCGAGATCGGCCTCGCGCGGCAGCGATGTCCCCGGCACGAGCGTGCCATTGGCGATCGGCTCCTTCAGGATGCCGAGCAACTGTCGGTAGAGCGGGCCGTCCTCGCGCGAGAGAATGCGCGGCTGGAAGCTTTCGAGTGAGGCCGTGGCGCCGGCGGAATCGGTCGACGTCTCGCCGAACTGCTCCATCTTGCTTGATTCCACCCTGCTCATTCCTCAGAATCGCTTTTGTTCGCCAGTCAAATTAGCGAGTTTCAGCGCCTAGTTCCAACCGCTCGCAATTGCCGTCCTGCCGATTAGATTATAGTATCATAATAGATAAAAGAAGTCCGATCGGTTCGGACCGGCATTGGGGAAGGGCAGGGCATATGCGCAGCGATCTCACGGGCAAGGTCGCCTTCGTCACGGGGGCGGCCGGCGGCATCGGGCGCGGCATTGTCGCCCGCCTGGCGGCGAACGGCGCCTCGGTGATCGTCGCCGACATCAACGAGGCCGGCGCGCGCGAGGTGGCGGACAGCCTGCCGGATGCGCTCGCCGCGACCGTCGACATCCGCGATCCCGGCTCGATCGACGCCGCCGTCGCCGCGACGATGGCGGCTTACGGCCGGCTCGACATCCTCGTCAACAATGCCGGCGTCAACACCCATGCCCACCGCGTCAATGTCGACCAGTTTCCGGATGACGAGTGGGGCCGGATCGTCGGCATCGACCTCGACGGGCTGTTCCGGATGAGCCGGGGCGCGCTGGCGCCGATGCTGGCCGGCGGCCGGGGCGGGCGGGTGATCAACATCGCCTCGGTTGTCGGCCTCGCGGCGATGCGGCTGCAGAGTCCGTTCGTCGCGGCCAAGGCCGGCATCATCCACCTGACCCGCTCGATGGCGCTGGAGCTCGGGCCGCAGGGCGTGCTCACCAATGCGATCGCGCCCGGCTCGATCATGACCGAGGGCACCAAGGCGCTGTTCTATGGCGCCGGGGGTCAGTTCCAGGCCAAGACCAAGGCGTTCATGGAGCACATCCCGCTCGGCCGGCCCGGCACGCCGGAGGAGATCGCGGAAGCCGTGCTGTTCCTCGCGGCGCCGGAATCCGCCTACATCAACGGCCAGATCCTCGCCGTCGATGGCGGCTGGACGGCCGGCTACATGATGTGACGGCCTGAAACGCGAGAGGGGTCAACACGATTTCGCGTGTTAACCCCTCTGTTAGCGTCCCGGCACCATTCCGTTAGCGCGGACGCGGCCTCAGACCAGAAGCCGCAGCGGCGCCTCGATCAGGTCGCGGAACCCGGCGAGGATCTCTGTCGCGTCGCCCTCCGGTATTGCCTCCGCATCGTGCACCAGCAGCACCTCCGCCGTCGCCGCGTCGTCGCTGGCGACGACGAGGAAGCGGAGGTCTGCATCGGCCGGCAGCGAGCCGGCGACGGGACGGATGCCCTTCGTCGTCAGCCGCGACAGGACGAGCGCCTTGCCGCTTGCGCCGCCATCCACCTCTCCGCCGAGCAGGCGGGCGATCTCGGTCGGCGCCAGCGCCACGGCGCGGGGAATGGTCACGCCGCCGCCCTGCGGCTTGATCCAGCGAACGGCATCGGCTCGCTTGCCGGCGGCGCGGGCCGCCGCCTTGACCAGGAAGGCGTCGATTGGAAGCACCGTACCCGACGCCGTGATGAATTCCGCCAGCGGCGCGAGTTCGACGGTCGCGGAAAAGGCCGAGACCGACCGGGCTGTCGCCACCGCCACGACCGGCGGCGCGGCGGCGACGGGCGCCGCCACCTCGACAATCGGTGCCGGAGCGACCACCGCGACCGCCGTCAGCGGAACGTCGCCGGCGACGATGCGGCCGTTCGGGCCGGAGCCGGCGACGAGCGACAGCGAGATGCCGCGTTCGCGGGCGAGCCGCCGCGCATAGGGCGAGGCGAGGGTTCTCAAGGGGGCGTTCATGCTCTCCCCCTTCAGCGCCGGACGCTGCCGATGCGGCCGCCCATCGGCACGACCGCGCCCTTCGGCTGCTCGATCGGCCCGAGGATGCCGTCGACCGGCGCCTCGATCTCGACCACCGCCTTGTCGGTCTCGATCTCGGCGACGATCTCGCCGGCCTTGACCGCGTCGCCTTCCGCCTTCAGCCAGCCGACGATCGTGCCTTCGGAAACCGTCAGGTCGCCGAACGGCATGGTGATCGGCTCGCCGTCGCCGGCGGGCGCCGCGGCGGGTGCCGCTGCCGCTGCCGGGACGGGTGCTGCCACGGGAGCCGGCGCGACCGGAGCCACCGCCGCGACGGGCGC
>JAEWAD010000064.1 GCA_023391905.1 Pseudomonadota bacterium
CCACGATCCATGGTTTCGGCGGCACGGCGTCGCGCGCCGGCGAAGTCCAGGCGCGCCAGGAAACCGCCGCCGAGGCGCTGGATCCGACCGCGGTCGGCTCGATCCATCCCGTCAACCGCGCTGGAAGGGGCAGCTGATCCCATGCGACACCGCCTGCCTCATCCGCCCCAGCGCGTCGCGATCCGCCGGTCGCCGGCCGCGGGCGAGCGCCGCCGCCATCACGACGACGGCTTCGAGATCGAGCAGTTCTGGCTGGCCGCGCCGCTCAGAACTTGTGAAAGATGAACGCGGCGCCGCCGGCGATCATCGCGAAGCCGACAAGGTGGTTCCAGCCGAGCGGCTCCTTCAGATAGAGCCACGAGAACAGCGCGAAGACGACGAGGGTGATCACCTCCTGCATCGTCTTCAGCTGCGCCGCCGAATAGATGCCGTGGCCGATGCGGTTCGCCGGCACGGCCAGGCAATATTCGAACAGCGCGATGAACCAGCTGATCAGGATCACCTTGACCAGCAGCGTGTTCGGGAACTTCAGGTGCCAGTACCACGCTGACGTCATGAAGACGTTGGAGATGACGAGCAGGACGATCGGCGCGATCGCCGGCGAAAGCAGGTTCGGCATGGTGGGGCCCTGAATGAGGAGGATGGCGGCGCGCACTCTGCCCGCGCCGTCACCGCCGTCAAGATGTCTTCGCTCGCGGGAACGCGGCCACCGCCCGGCGACGAGCCGGCTTCCTTTTCCGCCACGTTCGGCTAGGGTCGCCGGCGACCATGAGGGGACCTAGCCATGCCGTTGACGACCGAAGAGAAGATGCTGATCGAGATGCGGGTGGCGAACGAGAGCCCGAGCACGGCGACGGCCTATCTGCTCTGGATCTTTCTGTGGTTCGTCTCGGCGCACCGCTTCTATCTCGGCCGCCCCGGCAGCGCGATCCTGCAGATCCTGTGCTTCTTCATCGTCATCGGTTTCGTCTGGGTGCTGATCGACGCCTTCCTGATTCCCGGCATGATCCGCGACAAGCAGGACGAGATCCGCCGCCGGCTGGAACGCGCCGCGATTCCGTAGGGGCGCGTCGCGTCTGGACAAGCCGGGCTCGCGCATCCTAGCCTCGCGCTTCCCGCCATCCAGCCCGGACGCCACGCCATGACCCATCCCGCGCTCGCCGAAAACCATGTCGCCGTGATCACCGGCGGCGCCTCCGGCATCGGCCTCGCCGCGGCACGGAAATTCGAGGCGATGGGGCTGAAGGTGGCGATCGCCGACTATCGCCAGGAAGCGCTCGACGCCGCCGTCGCGATGCTCGGCCCGGACGCGCTCGCGGTTCGCACCAATGTCGCCAGCCGCGACGACGTCGAGAAGCTCAGGGACGCCGTCTATGAGCGCTTCGGCAAGGTCAACGTGCTGATGAACAATGCCGGCACCGACGGCGCCGGTCCCGTGCTCGGCTCGCTCGACAACTGGCAGCGCGTCATCGGCACCAACCTGTTCGGCGTCGTCAACGGCATGCAGGTCTTCGTGCCGGAGATGCTGAACGGCACCGAGCCCGGCCTCGTCATCAACACCGGCTCGAAGCAGGGCATCACCACGCCGCCGGGCGACGCCGGCTACAACGTGTCGAAGGCCGGCGTGAAGGTGGCGACCGAGGCGCTGGCGCACGAGCTGCGCAACATCGCCGACGTCAGGATCACGGCGCATCTGCTGATCCCCGGCTTCGTCTGGACGCATCTGACCAAGGCCGGGCGCACCGAGAAGCCAGCCGGCGCCTGGACGCCCGAGCAGACGGTCGACTTCATGCTCGCCTCGCTCGATCGCGGCGACTTCTACATCCTCTGCCCCGACAACGAGGTCGACCGCGCCACCGACGAGAAGCGCATCCTCTGGGCCGCCGGCGACGTCGTCGAGAACCGGCCGCCCCTGTCGCGCTGGCACAAGGATTTCGGCGACAAGTTCAAGGCCTATCTGAAAGGCTGACGAGCCGAGCCCGACGAGAAACCACGATCTCCAGCCGACGCCGACACGGCAAAGTGATGCTCAATTCATCCCTGCGATTGGCAGCCCGCCCTAAGATGCCGGGCCGCCGCAGAATGACGGCGTCACGACAGGCAGGAGCGCACGATGCATAGATGGTCCATGGTCGTGGCGGTCGCCGGCTTCGCAGCCGTCGCCGCCTTTCCCGCCTTCGCCGACATGATGAAGAAGGGCGAAGTGCTGATGGTGATGCCCGACGGGCGGACGATGGATACCGAGCGGATGAAGACGGAGGAGATGATCAAGAGCGCCAAGCCGATGGATAGCTGCGTCATCATGATGATGGGAACCGACGGCAAGATGTACATGGCGAACGACATGAAGATGGCGGATGGCAGGATGGTTTGCGAGACCGCCATGGCGATGAAGAAGAAGAAATAGCCGCCTCGCCTCCCGTCATTCCGAGGAAAGACGCTCGACCAGAAAATCGGCCCGCGCCGCGACCGGCGCCTTCGGGATATCGACGATCGCGTAGCCGAGATCGGCATAGGCGCGAAGCAGCGACCGATATTCGGCGACGGCCGCCTCGTAGCCGTGGCGACGCTCGGCGTCGGCAACGAAGATCTCCGGCCAGGGCGGCGTCATGAAGACGGTATCCGCATAGCGGACCCGGCGCACCGCGTCCTCGAGATGGGCGGGCACGGCAAGCCCTTCCCGTTCGAAATAGGCATAGGCGTCGACGAGGCCGCGATCGAAGATCGTGGTCCCTCCCCTACGCAATGCCGCACCGACCTGGTCGAGCGCGAGCGCGACCACCCGTTCGATGAACTGGCGCATGTCGACCCAGGGCAAGGCGGGACCGTCGATTTGCATCTGCTCGCGCACGATCTGGCGGCCCGGCTCGGGGCAGGTCGCGAAGCCGCGGGCTTCGAGCGCCTCGAGCAGGCTCGATTTTCCACCACCGGAGCAGCCGGACAGCATCACGAGCCGGGTAGCGTTGTCGATGGGCCGCGGGGAGCGGCCCTTGTCTTCGGACATGGTTTGGGTTCCTCGAACGAACGAGCAAGATGGAACGCCCAAGGGCGCCAATTGCGATTTCCGGGAGAAAGGGCGCGCGGGAGCCAACTCGACCGCGTGTCGCCACGGCCAATCAAACATCCGTGCGATCGGCTGTCAATTGCGCGGACCATCTCGCGCCCGGCGCAGGAAACCGGCATGATCCCGATCGGCGGGGACGTGCCGGAGAGTGTCGCGATGCAGGCCTCAAAAATCCGTATTGCATGGATCGTGCTGGGCCTTTGGGGCGGATCGGCGACCGCCGAGACGCTGCCATTGCCGACGAACCTGGTCGGTTCGGCAACGGATGAAGGCGAGGCGCTCCTCGTCGGCGCCGAGGCGCGCGAGGCCTATTTCCCGCTCGCCGACCAGTTCGTCACCCAGAAGACCCAGTCCTATTGCGGCGTCGCGTCGATGGTCATGGTGCTGAACGCGGCCGGCGTGCCCGCCCCCGCCGTGCCCGAATACGAGCCGTATCACGTCTTTACCCAGGACAACGTCCTCGACGAGCGCACCGACGCGATCGTGACGCGCGAGACGATCCTCAAGCAGGGCATGACACTCGACCAACTCGCCGGCGTTCTGGCGACCCGGCCGCTCGCCGTCACGGTCAGGCATGCCGGCGACACCAGCCTCGACGCCTTTCGCGACGCGGCGCGCGACTATCTCGCCAAGCCCCGGCATTTCGTCGTCGTCAACTATCTGCGCAAGGCGATGCGCCAGGAGGTCGGCGGCCATATCTCGCCGCTCGCCGCCTATGACGCCGACAGCGACCGCTTCCTCATCCTCGACGTCGCCCGCTACAAATACCCTCCCGTCTGGGTCACCGCCGCCGACCTTTTCGCCGCGATGAACACGCCCGACGACGACAATGGCGGCCGCTCGCGCGGCTTCGTGCTGGTGTCACGCATCGAGCGCCCGGGCGAGTGACGCGCCTCAGCCTTCCGGCAGGCCGGGTTGCTCGGAGGCCTGCGAGATCGTTGCGAGCATGCGCTTCCGGATCAGGCCGCTGACCGGGCGGATCAGGTACCAGTAGGGCGCGAAGCGCCTGAGTGTGGCGCGATCGGGACAATAGACCCGCGTCTCGGTCGAGAGAAGGGTTCCCGCCGCCGTTGGCGTTGCGACGAAAGCGAGCGCCAGCTTGGCGACGCCTTGTTCGTCGAACGCCCGGAACGCCGTCCCGTCCGCGATCGTCACCAGCCCGAAATCCCGGCGCCAGAACCGGCCGACGAGGCCAAAGACCCTCTCGGCAGCCGGCCTCTCGGCGAGCGGGGTGAAGTTCGCGAGACCGAACGGCGCGGAAAGCGTCGGGCGTCGACCCGAGAGCCGCGCCGAGATCCGCATCGGCAGCTCGCGCAGCCCGATCATCGCGGCGAAGAAGCGGTCCTCGTCCGGGCGATACGCCGCGACGGCCGCCATCACGCGTTCCGGCGCGGCGGCGATGCGGCGGGAATGTCGTTCGCTGAACTGGTGCGCCGGGAGATAGTCGTCGATGAGCGCCATGCTGGCCTCCTGATGGACCTGCATTGTCGCGCACCCGCCCGGACCGGCCAGTCAGCCTTTTGTCGCGGTGACAATGGCGGCGGACATGGCAGCGTCATGCGCCCTGCACACGCCGCGGTTAGTATGGGGCGTCTGATTCCCTTCCCTCGCCGCCCGGGCCGAAATTGCGCTTCATCGAGACCTTCCAGTTCTGGCCCTTCCTCGACACCGTCGTCAGCCTGACCGCCGCCTTCATCTTCGGCACGCTGGTCGGCGCCGAGCGGCAATATCGCCAACGCACGGCCGGCCTCCGCACCAATGTGCTGGTCGCGGTCGGCGCCGCCGCCTTCGTCGACCTCGCCATGGCGATCACCGGCCCGGTCGAGGCGACGCGCGTCATCTCCTATGTCGTGTCGGGCGTCGGCTTCCTTGGCGCGGGCGCGATCATGCGCGAGGGCATGAACGTGCGCGGCCTCAACACGGCGGCGACGCTCTGGTGCGCGGCGGCGATCGGCGCCTGCGCCGGCGCCGACATGATCGCCCATGCGGCGCTGGTCACCGTGTTCGTGATCGCCGGCAACACGCTGCTCCGGCCGCTGGTCAACGCCATCAACCGCATCCCGCTCGACGAGGAGGCATCCGAGGCGACCTATGAAGTCACGGTGACGGTGCAGGAGGCGGAACTGCCGAGGCTTCGCACGATCGTCGCCGACCTGCTGGAAAAGGCGCACTACCCGGCCGGCGACGTCGAGGTGATCGAGCGCGGCGAAAACCTCGCCGAGATCGTCGCGACGCTGGTCAGCACGTCCGTGAACGCGAAGGAAATGGACGCGGTCGCCCGCCGCATCGAGCGGCTCGCCGGCGTCACCCACGCCTCCTGGGCGCTCAGCACCAAGGATTGAGGCCCTGACCATCGAAGCGCGGCTAGCCCGGGAGCGGAGCCGTACCGGCACAGCGCCCCGCCCCGAAACCGCGAAAGGCGTTTTCGACCTTCCCTCAAGGGGTGGGTTCAAGAAAGCGGAAGCCAGCCTTGCCTCCGCCTCTCCGGAGGAGACCTCTGCAAGACACCACACTCATCATGCTGAGGAGGCCCGCAGGGCCGTCTCGAAGCACGCAGAGCGGTCGTGCAATCGACAAGCTGCGTTGCGACCGTGCGTCCTTCGAGGCCCGAGCTATGCTCGGGCACCTCAGGATGATGGAGATCGAGCGCGGCATGATGGCCGGATTGGGTTCCTCTAAGGGCGAGGGTGCCGACCGAGCTAGTGCCGCTTCGGGCCCTTTCGGCCGGCCGAACTGCCGGGCCGTCCGCCGACCGAGCGCGGTCGATGGTTTGTCGTCATCGGATCGGGCCGCTGCGGCCGTTCGCCCTCGTCGGTCGCGACCGAGGTCAGGTTCGAGCTGACGCCCATCTCGTCGAGTTCCGGCTTGCGCGCCCGCGTCGCGAGCGGCACCTCGGTGCGCTTCACCGTCATCTCGTCGAGATCGTTCTTGCGCGCCCGCGTCGCCGGCTCCGGCGGCAGGTTGGCCGCGTTGCCGTATTTCCGCTCGCCGCGATAGCCGCCGGTGCGGTCGTCGATCGCCGACTGGCGCGCCAGCGGATCGTCGGCGATGGCGAGCTCGGTCTCCTTGAGCCGCTTGATCTCGTCACGCAACCGCGCCGCCGTCTCGAATTCGAGGTTCATCGCCGCGTCGCGCATCTTCTTCTCGAGCGCCTCGAGATGCGCCTTGAGGTTGTTGCCCACCAGCGCCGTGTCGGCGAGGCCGGCATCGACGGTGACATGATCCTGCTCGTAGACGGACGAAAGGATGTCGCCGATCTGCTTCTTGACCGATTCCGGCGTGATGCCGTGCTCGGCGTTGTAGGCCATCTGCTTCTCGCGGCGGCGGTTGGTCTCCGCCATCGCCCGCTCCATCGAGCCGGTGATGTTGTCGGCATAGAGCACGACCTTGCCGTCGACGTTACGCGCGGCGCGGCCGATGGTCTGGATCAGCGACGTCTCGGAGCGCAGGAAGCCTTCCTTGTCGGCGTCGAGGATCGCGACGAGGCCACATTCCGGAATGTCGAGGCCTTCGCGCAGCAGGTTGATGCCGATCAGCACGTCGAAGGCGCCGAGCCGCAGGTCGCGGATGATCTCGATGCGCTCCAGCGTCTCGACGTCGGAATGCATGTAGCGGACGCGCACCCCGTTCTCGTGCAGATATTCGGTCAGGTCTTCGGCCATCCGCTTGGTCAGCGTCGTGACCAGCGTGCGGTAGCCCTTGGCCGCCGTCTCGCGCACCTCGCCGAGCAGGTCGTCGACCTGGCTCTTGGCCGGGCGGATCTCGACCGGCGGATCGATCAGGCCGGTCGGCCGGATGACCTGCTCGGTGAAGACACCGCCGGTCGCTTCCATCTCCCAGGAGCCGGGCGTCGCCGAGACGTGCACCGTCTGCGGCCGCATCGCGTCCCATTCCTCGAAGCGGAGCGGCCGGTTGTCCATGCAGGACGGCAGGCGGAAGCCGTATTCGGCCAGCGTCGCCTTGCGCCGGAAGTCGCCGCGATACATGCCGCCGATCTGCGGGATGGTGACGTGGCTCTCGTCGGTGAAGACCAGCGCATTGTCCGGCAGATATTCGAACAGGGTCGGCGGCGGCTCGCCCGGCAGGCGGCCGGTCAAATAACGCGAATAGTTCTCGATGCCGGCGCAGGCGCCGGTCGCCTCCATCATCTCGATATCGAAGCGGCAGCGCTGCTCCAGCCTTTGCGCTTCCAGCAGGCGGCCCGACGCCTCCAGCTCGGTGAGGCGGTGGCGGAGCTCGTGCTTGATCGAGGCGATCGCCTGGTTCAGCGTCGGCTTCGGCGTCACATAGTGCGAGTTGGCGTAGACCTTGACGAATTTGAGCTCGGCCGTCTTGGTGCCGGTCAGCGGGTCGAATTCGGTGATGCTCTCGACCTCGTCGCCAAACAGCGACAGCCGCCAGGCGCGATCCTCCAAGTGGGCCGGGAAGATTTCGACGGTATCGCCGCGCACACGGAAAGTGCCGCGCACGAAGTTGGCGTCGGAGCGCTTGTATTGCAGCGCCACCAGGTCGGCGAGCAGCTGCCTCTGGTCGAGCCTCTCGCCGAGCTCGATGCCGAAGGTCATCGCCGTATAGGTCTCGACCGAGCCGATACCGTAGATGCAGGAGACCGAGGCGACGATGATGACGTCGTCGCGCTCGAGCAGCGAGCGGGTCGCCGAATGGCGCATCCGGTCGATCTGCTCGTTCACCGAGGACTCCTTCTCGATGTAGGTGTCGGTCCGCGGCACATAGGCCTCGGGCTGGTAGTAGTCGTAGTAGGAGACGAAGTACTCGACGGCGTTGTCCGGGAAGAACGCCTTGAACTCGCCATAGAGCTGGGCCGCCAGCGTCTTGTTCGGCGCCAGGATCAGCGCCGGGCGCTGCGTGCTCTCGATCACCTTGGCCATGGTGAAGGTCTTGCCGGAGCCGGTGACGCCGAGCAGCACCTGGTCGCGCTCCTGCTCGGCGACGCCCTCGACCAGCTCGCGGATGGCGTTCGGCTGGTCACCGCGCGGCTCGAAGGGCGAGACGATCTGGAACGGCTTGCCGCCCTCGGACTTCTCCGGCCGCGGCGGCCGGTGCGGAACCCAGGTCTTGTCGCGGATCTCCGGCCGGCCGTTCTCGATCAGCGCCGAGAGCGCGGCGACGGTCGCCGTCACGGAGGACGATGCCATCGACTCCGCTTCCTCGAGGCTGATCTCGAGGCCCGAGACCGGGTTCAGGCCGCTCGCCGCGCGCTCGCGCGCATTGGCGGCGACGCCGATCGACGTGCCGCGCCCGGACTTGTGTGTGTCGGTGGCGGCCTTCTTGGCCGCGCCCTTGCCCGTCTTCGCCTTGCGCTCGGCGTCGACCGGAAGGTCGACGAGCTGCATCCGCTCGGGCCGGGCGCGCGGCGCCCGCTTCGGCTTCGGTGCCAGCGGCTCGGCATCCGCCGCGCGCGCGATTTCATCCATCCAGTCGGCGATACCGCCCGACAGGGGAGTTCCTTCGAGCGGAGCCTGCGGGGCTTCGCCGAAGCCTTGGGTCTTGGAACGCTTGGCCATGGGTACGAAAGTAGAACATGCCCCGCCGGATTTGAAGGGGTCGCAACGCATGATTATTGCCGTGCGGCTGCCACGACCGGGCCTGAACAGCGTCGGCATCCGGCGCGCGACCTGCTAGGATAGCGGCATGCCGCGCAGCCCTCTCCTCAACCTCGACATTCGCAGCTATGGCGGTGTCCGCGAGCCGCATCGCGGGGATCGTGTCGCCCACTGGCTGCCGCTGCTGCTCGACGCGCTGGTGGAGGCGCCGGCGCGACCGCAATCGCGCCTGGCGGCGCTGATGGAACAGATCGAGACGCAACCGGCCGAGCCCTGGACGGCCGAGGCGATGGCCGGTCGCATCGGAATGAGCGTCAGCCGGCTGCACGCCCTGTTCCGGAGCGAGCACGGCACGACGCCGGCAGCGTGGCTGTCCGAGCTGCGCATCCGGCGGGCGCGCGAATGGCTCGCCGCGACCGACGAGCCGATCGCCCGACTGGCGCTCAGGGCCGGCTATTCCGACCAGAGCGCACTGACCCGCGCCATGCGCCGCGCGACCGGGCTAACGCCCGCCGCCTATCGCCGCCTCAGCCGCAAGCGGGACTGAACGGCGCGGTTCGGGAGCCTCGGTCCAAAATTCGAGAGCCCGGGTAGAGAACGGCACCCGCCGACATGCGATGACCGTGTCTTTGCTGGAGGTGAGCGTGTCGAGCAACGGCAGGATCTGGGCGGGTATCGGTTTCGGCATGGCGGCCGGGGCGCTGTGGGGCCTCGTCTTCCTCGCGCCCCAGCTCGTGCGCAGCTTCACGCCGCTGGAGATCGCGGCCGCCCGCTATCTCGCCTACGGCCTGTTCGCGGTCGTGCTGATCGCGCCGCGCTGGCGGCGCCTGACGCGATCGCTCGGCCGGCGCGAATGGCTCGCCCTCGTCTGGCTGAGCCTGCTCGGCAACATCCTCTACTACGTGCTGCTGGCAAGCGCCGTGCAGCTCGGCGGCATCGCCATGACCTCGATCATCATCGGCTTCCTGCCCGTCGCCGTGACACTGATCGGCAGTCGCGACCATGGCGCCACGCCGCTTTCGCGGCTGGCGCCGTCGCTGATCCTCGGCACCGCCGGCATCCTGCTGATCGCCTGGCAGTCGCTCGGCGCGATCGACACCGGCTTCCAGCCGGGCAGCCTCGCCGGGCTCGCCTGCGCGATCGGCGCGCTCGCCTCCTGGACCGCCTTCGCCGTCGGCAACGCCCGCTGGCTCACCCGCATGCGGCATCTCTCGTCGCATGACTGGAACCTGCTCACCGGCGTCGCGACCGGCGGACTGGCGCTCCTGCTGCTGCCGCCGGCGCTGCTGCTCGGATCAGGCGGCCACACGGGCAGTGAATGGCTGCGCTTCGCCGCGGTGGCGACCGGCGTGGCGCTCGGCGCCTCGATCATCGGCAATGCCTGCTGGAACCGGATGAGCCGGCTGATGCCGCTCACCCTGGTCGGCCAGATGATCCTGTTCGAGACGCTGTTCGCGCTGCTTTACGGATTCCTCTGGGAACAGCGCCTGCCGACGGCGCTGGAGAGCGTCGCGATCGTCCTGGTTGTGGCGAGCGTGCTCGCCTGCGTCTCGGCGCACCGCATCCGCGACGGCCGCGAACCGCCGCTCACGACGCCCGCGGCAGCGCCAGGATCTGGTCGTAGAGGTGCCGCGGAATGCTGACGCCGTGCACGAGGCTGCGGGCGCGCGCCTCGTAGCGCCGCGATGACGGCAGCCGCGCCCCCTGCCCGGCGATCTCCGCGAACAGGCGCTCGCTGCTCGCCTGGTTGTCGCGCCCGCCGCCGCCGAGAACGGCCGGATCGAAGGCGATCAGGATCTCGCCATGGCAAGGCGCGGCCTTGCCGCCCTCGTCGAACTCCATCGATTCGAGGCTGGTCATGTCGGCGATCAGCGGCCCCGCCAGCAGTTCGACCATGGTCGACAGCGCCGAGCCCTTGTGGCCGCCGAAGGTCAGCATGGCGCCTTCGAGCCCCGCCGCCGCGTCGGTGGTCGGGTTGCCCTCGGCGTCGAGCGCCCAGCCTTCCTGCAGCGGCTTGCCGGCCATCTTGTGCAGGGACATGTCGCCGCGCGCGATCGCGCTGGTGGCGAAGTCGAACACGTAGGGATCACGCGGGCTGCCGTCGGCGTTGCGGCGCGGCCAGCCGAAGGCGATCGGGTTGGTGCCGAGCGCGCCCCGCTTGCCGCCGGCCGGCGCCACCCAGCTATGGCTCGGCGTCATGGCGAGCGCGGAGAGCCCCTTGGCCGTCAGCATCTCGATCTCCGGCCAGAGCGCCGAGAAATGGAAGCAGTTGTTGATCGCCAGCACCGAGATGCCGACCGCCCGCGCCTTCTCGACGAAAAGCGGCATCGCCGCCTCCAGCGCCGGCAGCGAATAGCCGAACTGGGCATCGACCTTCGTCACCGCCGCGGTCGCATCCTCGACCACGGGAATGGCGGCGCGGTTGAAGCGCAGGTGGTGGATCGTCTGGACGCAGCCGGGCAGCCGGAACAGGCCATGCGAATGGCATTCGTCGCGCTGCCCCTCGGTG
>JAEWAD010000066.1 GCA_023391905.1 Pseudomonadota bacterium
CGATCCGCCCCAATCCCCTCAGCCAAGAGAAGGCATGACCCATGCTTACCGCGTTCACCGCGCCTGGCCGCTTCTATCGCGGCAACCTCCACTGCCATTCCTCGCGCTCGGACGGCGACCCCACGCCGGCGCGGGTCTGCGCCTTCTATCGCGATGCGGGCTACGACTTCGTCAGCCTGACCGACCATTTCATGGAGCGTTTCGGCTTTCCAATTGTCGACACGACCCCGTTCCGCACGGACGAATTCACGACGCTGATCGGCGCGGAACTGCATGCCGACGGCCTGGAGAATGGCGAGATATGGCACATGGTCGCCAACGGCCTGCCGCTCGACTTCGCCCCGCTCGCGCCCGGTGAAACGGCCGTGCAGCTGGCGCAGCGCGCGCTCGAGGCGGGTGCCTTCGTCTCGCTCGCGCATCCGGGCTGGTACGGCCTGACGCTGAACGACGCGCTCGCGATGCCGGCCGTGCACGCCGTCGAGGCGTTCAACTCCATCTGCGACTGGGAGACGGGCCGCGGCGACGGCAACTATCTGATCGACCAGATGCTCGATCGCGGCCACCGCACCGGCGTCATCGCCACCGACGATGCCCATCGCTACCGCGACGAGGCCTGCCGGGGCTGGGTGATGGTCAAGGCGACGGAAAACACGCCGGAGGCGATCCTCGCCGCGCTCAAATCCGGCGCCTACTATGCCAGCCAGGGCCCGTCCATTCACCACATGGAGATCGACGGCGGCCATCTCAACATCGAGACCAGCGCCATTCATCGGGCCTGGCTGGTCGGCCATGCCGCACGCTCCACCGCGGTGATGAGCGAGAGCTTCACGCGCGCCCGGCTGCCGCTCGAGAAGTTCGCCGGCCGGTGGGCGCGCCTGATCATCGAGGATAGCGCCGGGCGCCGCGCCTGGAGCAACCCGCTCCATCCCTGACACCAGCCCGCAACGCCTCTCGCGCCTCACAGACCGGACCTTCCGCAATGCCTCTTCTTTCTGCCACCGAGCCGACGCTTCACCCCGGCGCGACCTCGCGCAATTCGACCTATGGCGCCTATTGCGAGATCGGGCAGGGCTCGCGCATCCTCAACTCGGAGTTCGGCGACTACGCCTATTGCGACCAGTACGCCGACATCGCCAACACCAGCGTCGGGAAATTCGCCAACATCGCCGCCATGACGCGGATCGGCCCGACGGACCACCCGTTCACCCATGCGGCCCAGCACCATTTCCTCTACCGCTCCGCCAGCTACTGGGAGGACATCGAGGACGACGCGGATTTCTTCGCCGCCCGCGCTGCCCGCCGCACGGTGCTGGGGCCGGACTGCTGGATCGGGCATGGCGCGATCATCAAGCCGGATGTGACGGTAGGGCCGGGGGCCATCGTCGCGGCGGGCGCGGTCGTCACCAAGGATGTCGCCCCGTTCGCGATCGTGGGCGGCGTCAGCGCGACGCTGATCCGCTACCGGTTCGCGGCAGACGTGATCGACGGCCTGCTGGCGCTTCGTTGGTGGGACTGGAGCCATGACAGGCTGCGCGAAGTGCTGCCGGACTTCCGCACCATGCCGGCGGAGGCGTTCCTGGAGAAATACCGTTCCGTCGGCGACTAGCCGGCATCGCATACCTTCGGGCGAAGGCCTCAGGGGCGCGATAGGCGTCGTCAGTGAGTTGCCTGAGCCCGTCGCTCGAATCGAGGCGGCCATCCTCAAGCACATGCCCGAGCGAGAATGTCATGCGACGACGACGCAGCGAATGGCGTCGGGATGGTGCAGGACAAATACCTGCCCAATGGCCCATTCGCGCGCAATTTCAGTTGATTGGTGCAGGGGGAATGGCGGAGAGGAAGGGATTCGAACCCTCGAGACGGTTTTAAGCCGTCTACTCCCTTAGCAGGGGAGCGCCTTCGGCCACTCGGCCACCTCTCCGCCGCTGGTGTTACCGGGACAAACAGCAGGTGACAAGTTGATTTGTGCCGCGGCGCTCCTTTTCCACACGGAGCGTGCCGCGCCGGCGCGGGTGCTGTCGACGGGTGGGTAGGCGGAGACCGTGGCCGCAGGCGCGTCGAGGGGGCTGCCGGCGGCCTGGATTCGCTGGCGTCATGCGCGCCCTGTCGAACGGGCCATTTCCGTGCGGTTTCTGGGCCTGCCGCGGTGGCAAACGCCGCTCGGCGAAACGGCCGATTCCTGCCGGGCTCGTTGGTGCCGGGATTCCGCGCTATCGTTCCAGCCCGGATCGCATTCGCAGCGAAGGGGTGATGACCATGTCGGACTATGACGTCTTCGCCAGGGCGGCGGCGCATGCGACGGCCTTCCGCGAGGGGCTCGCCGGCCGGATGCAGCGCCCGGCGCAGAGCTATGCCGACGCCGTCGCGGCGTTCGCCGGGCCGGTGCCGGAGGCGGGCGCGGAGGCCGGCGCCATCCTCGACGATCTCGTCGCCCGGGCGACTCCCGGCCTGCCCGCGACCACCGGCACGCGGTTCTTCGGCTGGGTGATCGGCAGCTCGCATCCCGTCGGCGTCGCCGCCGACTGGATGACCGCGGCCTGGGGGCAGAACGCCGGCAACCATACCGCAGCGCCAGCGGCGGCGGCGTGCGAGACGGTGGCCGCGCGATGGCTGCTGGACCTGCTCGGCCTGCCCGCGACGGCCTCGGTCGGCTTCGTGACGGGCGCGACGGTCGCCAATTTCGTTTCGCTGGCCGCAGCGCGCGGCGAGGTCCTGCGTCGGCTGGGGTGGGACGTCGAGGCGGATGGCCTGTTCGGCGCGCCGCCGATCCGCGTGCTGATCGGCGAGGAAGCCCACAGCACCGTGTTCTCGGCCCTGCAATATCTCGGTCTCGGCCAGGCGCGCGTCACCAGGGTCGCGGTTGACCAGCAGGGGGCCATGGTGCCGGAGGCGTTCGAGGCGGCGATGGCGGCCGCCGCCGGCGATCCGGCGGTCATCGTCATCACCCAGGCCGGGCAGATCAATACCGGCGCGTTCGATCCACACCCCGCCATTCTCGCGGCGGCACGCCGACATCCGAATGCGTGGGTGCATGTCGACGGAGCCTTCGGCCTCTGGGCTCGCGCCTGTCCGGAGCGGGCCGATCTGGCGGCAGGGATCGAGGCGGCCGATTCCTGGGCGACCGACGGGCACAAATGGCTGCAGACGCCCTATGACTGCGGCTATGCGATCGTGCGCGACGCCGAAGCGCACCGGCGGGCGATGACGATCGCCGCGAGCTATCTGCCGACCACGGCGGAGGGCGAGCGCGATCCCTCGCACTATGTGCCGGAACTGTCGCGGCGGGCGCGCGGCTTCGCTACCTGGGCGATGCTGCGCCATTTCGGTCGGGTTGGTATCGCCGAGATGGTCGAACGGCACTGCCGGCTGGCGCGCGACATTGCCGACGCGCTCAGGACCGAACCCGGGGTCACGGTCGTCAACGAGGTGGTGCTGAACCAGGCGATCCTTCGCTTCGGCGCCGACCGACCGGCGGAGGAGGGCGATGCCCTGACGCGCGCCACGATCGCCGCGCTCCAGCGGGATGGACGGGTTTTCGCCGGCGGCGCGCAATGGCGCGGGGCCTGGGTTCTGCGGCTGTCGGTCATCGGCGGCGGCACAACGGAAGGGGATGCCGCGATCGCCGTTCAGGCCATTCGCGACGCCTGGCGCCGCGTCTCGGCTGGAGAGGGCTGACCCCTGCGGGGGCGCTTCAGGACAGCGCGTCGCGCTCGTTCTGCAGGGTTGCCAGCTGCTGCTCGAGATCGGCGATCCGATCGGCCATCCGCGCCTCGCTGGCCGCGCCGGAGACGGCCGCCGCCTGCTCCGTCACCGTCCGCATCGCTTCACGAATGGCATTGATGCGTTCGTCGAGTTCGATCAGAACCTTGGGGTCAGCAGCCATCTTTCGTCTCCTGCAGCGGCTATGAATCAACGTGGTCGCGACGCCTTGGTTCATCAAGGCCGCAGACGACGATTACCTATCTTCGGTTGCGGGAGAAGCCCTTTTCCTGCAGCTCGGCCAGATAGGCGGCCCAGAGCTTGTCGTGGTCGCGTCCGAGCTCCGCCAGATAGGTCCAGGTGAACAGGCCGGTGTCGTGGCCGTCGTCGAAGCCGAGCCGGACGGCATAGTTTCCGACCGGACTGATCGTGGCGATCGCCACGTCGATCTTGCCGGGCACGGTCTGCTTCTGGGCCTTGCTGTGGCCCTGAACCTCGGCAGAGGGGCTGGTGACGCGCAGGAACTCCGCCGGCAGCGCATAGCGCGCGCCATTGTCGAAGACGACGGTCAGCGTGCGCTTGTCGGGCGAGAGGCGAATCTCGGTCGGCCAGGGCGCGGCTCCGGTGGCTGCGGGGGAGGGTGAGGTGGTCGTCATGGGCGGTCTCCGGCGGCGCTGCGGCCCTGGTTCCGGCGCTGGCCTCATGCGGTTCGCGCCGGCCGGCCTTTGAATCGAAGCGGCTTCTCGTCTACATAACAGAGATGGCCGTCCGTGGATCCTGTCGGGCGGCCGGAGGGCTGTGCATGAACGAGATCGTGCCGATTTCGGCCGATGCCAAGGCGATGGTCGACCCGTTCGGCCGGACGATCAACTATCTTCGCGTCTCGGTGACCGATCGCTGCGATTTCCGCTGCGTCTATTGCATGGCCGAGGACATGACGTTCCTGCCGAAGCGGGATGTGCTGTCGCTCGAGGAACTGGACCGGCTCTGCAGCGTGTTCATCGCCAAGGGCGTGCGCCGCCTGCGGCTTACCGGCGGCGAGCCGCTTGTCCGGCGCAACATCCTGTCGCTGATCCGCTCGCTGGGCCGGCACATCGACGCCGGCCGGCTCGATGAACTGACGCTGACCACCAATGGCTCGCAGCTGGCGCGTTTTGCCACGGAGCTGGTGGAGGCCGGGGTTCGTCGCATCAACGTCTCGATGGATACGCTCGATCCGGCGCGGTTCCGGGCGATCACGCGCTGGGGCGATCTCGACAAGGTGATGGCGGGCCTCGACGCGGCGCAGGCGGCGGGGCTGAAGATCAAGATCAACGCCGTGGCGCTCAAGGACGTCAACGAGCACGAGATCGACGACCTGCTCCGTTTCGCGCATGGCCGCGGCATGGACCTGACCCTGATCGAGACGATGCCGCTCGGCGAGATCGACGTCGACCGGACGGAGCAGTACCTGCCGCTGTCGACCGTGCGCGACCGGCTGGAGCAGAACTGGACGCTGCGCGACATCCCCTACAAGACCGGCGGTCCCGCCCGCTATGTCGAGGTCGCCGAGACGGGGGGGCGCATCGGCTTCATCACCCCGCTCACGCATAATTTCTGCGAGACCTGCAACCGCGTGCGCGTTACCTGCACCGGTACGCTGTTCATGTGCCTCGGCCAGGAAGACGCGACCGATCTCCGGGCGCCGCTGCGGGCCTCCGAGCAGGACACGCTGCTTTCCGCTGCCATCGACGAGGCGATCGGCCGGAAGCCCAAGGGCCATGATTTCATCATCGATCGCGAGCATCGCCGCCCGGCGGTCGGCCGCCACATGAGCATGACCGGCGGCTGATGCCGCCGGTGATCCGGAGGGTTTTGCTGCGCTGCAGCACGGCGTTTACAGTCGGGCGGCGCGGTTTTTCTTGATCCGCATGTATTGATCGAGTGAAACGGCCCCTGCGTGGTTGCTTCGCCGGAGCTTATTGGCCAATCTTTAGGCGTCGGAGCCGGCCCGCCCCGACCCGGATCATCTGCGGCGCCGTGCTGCCGCGCATCGCCTGAAGTCCCATGCCCGCTCTGGCCGACAATTCCCGCGGCATCATCATGATGGTGCTTTCGAATCTCGCCTTCATCATCAACGATACCTGGATCAAGCTGGCGAGCGAGGGCCTGCCGACGGGGCAGATCCTGTTCATTCGCGGCGCCTTCGCCTTTGTCGTGATTCTGGGCGTGGTCCTGGCCACGGGCGCCTATCGGAACTGGCGCTCCGTCTGCAACGGGCTGGTTGCCTGGCGCACCGTCGGCGAAATCGGCGCGACGCTGCTCTATCTCTACGCGCTGTTCAACATGCCGATCGCCAACGTGACGGCGATCGGGCAGATCGTGCCGCTGATGACGACCGCGGCGGCCGCGATCTTCCTGGCCGAGCCGGTCGGCTGGCGTCGCTGGCTGGCGGTCGCCATCGGCTTCTTCGGCGTGATGCTGATCATGCGGCCGAGCCTGTCCGGCTTCGACGTCTTCTCGCTGGCGGCGCTGGCCTCGATGGCCTTCATCACGCTGCGCGACCTGGTTACGCGCGAGTTCAATCCGGGCACCTCGACGCTCCTCGTCATCGCCGTGACGGCGCTGGCCGTCACGCTGGCGGGCGGCAGCCTGTCGGTGGCGGAGACGTGGGCGTGGCCCGATCTGCGGCAATGGTCGCTTCTGGCCGCCGCCGCCGTGCTGCTGCTCTGCGGCTACGGCACGTCGATCCTCGCCATGCGTCTCGGCGCCATGGCGGTGGTGGCGCCGTTCCGCTATGCGGGCATCATCTTCGCCGTCATCATCGGCTATCTGGTCTGGGGCGACGTGCCGGACGCGCTGACGCTGACCGGCACGGTGATCGTCGTCGCGACCGGCGTGTACACCTTCCGGCGCGAGATGCGGCTGGCACAGCAGGCGGCCGCGCCGGCCGGCGAGCCGGTCAACCAGCCCAGTGCGTGACGACGTCCGCAAGGTTGGGGCGGAGACGGTCGGCCGGGCGCTCGGTCTGGCGGCCGAGATGGATGAAGCCGGCGACGCGCTCGTCCGCCTGCACGCCGAGCAGCGCGGCGGCCTCGGGATCGCGGCCGGGCCATTTCAGCAGCCATTGCGTGGCGTAGCCATAGGCGGATGCGGCGTGGATCAGCGTCATGCCGACGGCGCCGGCGCCGAGGACCTGGTCCCATTCCGGGATTTTCGATGCGGAATCAGGGCGGCTGACGACGATCACCGTGACCGGGGAGCGCATCATGTAGTGCGTCCACATCGTGCCCTTGGCGGGATCGCGGTCGGGATTGCGCGACGCATAGAGCGCGTCGAAGCGCTCGCCGCTCAACCGGCGGGCCTCGCCCTCGATGACGATGAAGCGCCAGGGCGCGAGGCGGCCGTGATCCGGCGACCGCGCGGCGATCGTCAGGATGTGGCTGAGGTGGTCCGGCGGAATCGGGGCCGGATCGAAGGCGCGCATGGGGACCGAACGGCGGGTCTCCAGCTTGGCCAGCATGTTGGGGGAGAACTGCAGCTCGAAGGCGTCGTCATAGATCGGAACGGAGGACGCGGGCGGCGCGCCGTGATGGGAGCCCTGATCGGTCATGGAGCAGGCTTTCGTCTTCGGGGGGCGGACCGCCGAGAGATGCGCCTGACCGCATGGTTTTGCAAGGGAAGCGCCTGGGTCGAAATGCGCCGTTTTGCTCGATCCTGGTGAGGATTTGGGCACATGTTGCTCAAATTCGACACGACGTGAACGGAAACCCGTGCCTCAAGCGCCGCATGGGCAAAATTTTGCACGATCGTGTCGCCGCCCGCCGTAGCCGCCGGGCGGCGCCGGCTTCAGGCGGCGCGCGCCGCCAGGGCCTGGTCGGCGGTCAGCGCCGTCTCCGGGGTTCCCGACACGATCAACTCGAGCACTTCCTGCTCGGTGGTGTGCTTGATGTAGCGGTCGCCGACATTCTGGCCACGCTTCATCACCATGATCCGGTCGCCGACCTCGAAGATGTCGGTCAGGCGGTGCGAGATGATGATCTGGGCCACGCCCTGACGCTTCAGCTCGGCCATCGTCTCGAGCAGGCGCTCGGTCGCCATGACGGAGAGGTTTGCCGTCGGTTCGTCCAGCACGACGACGCGCGGATTGAACGAGATGGCGCGGGCGATGGCGACAGACTGCTGGCGGCCGCCCGACAGGCTCTCGACCTTCTGGAACACCGAGTTCACGTCGACCTTGAGCCGCTTCAGAACCTGGTCGGCCTCGGCATACATGCGGTTGCGGTCGACGAAGAGGCCCTTCTTCGGCCAGCGGCCGAGGAAGATGTTCTGCGCGATGTCCATGTTCCCGCACAGCGCGAAGTCCTGGTAGATCATCTCGATCCCCTCGTCGCGGCTTTCGTGCGGGTTCTTGAAGTGGGTCGGCTTGCCGGCGACGAGGACGTCGCCGGAGTCGCGGTGATAGGCGCCGGTCATCACCTTCATCAGGGTCGACTTGCCGGCCGAGTTGTCGCCGACGAGGCCGAGGATTTCGCCCTCGCCGAGCGTCAGGTTGATGTCCTTCAGCGCCTGCACGGGGCCGAAGGCCTTGGAGATGTGGCGCATCTCGATCAGGGGAGCGGCTTTGTTTTCCGACATGGGCGTTTCTCAGACGTGAGCTGTTTCGGGGCTGGCCCCGGATTTACGGGAGAAGCGGCGTCGTATCGCGCCGAGCAGGTCGCCCTGCCGGAACCAGATGTCGCCGACCACCGCGATGATCAGGATCAGGCCGATGAAGACGTTGACCCAGTGCTGCGGCATGACGAAGGACTGGCCGTTGCCGACGATCAGCTGCAGCGAAAGCAGTGATCGGATGAGCGCGATCACGGCTGCGCCGGCCAGCGCCCCGAGCACCGTGCCGTAGCCGCCGAAGATCGAGCCGCCGCCGATGATGACGGCTGCGATCGCGTCGAGCTCGCGCAGCTGGCCCGCCGACGGATTGAACGAACGCAGGAAGGCGACATAGATCACGCCGGCGAAGGCGGCGCAGAGCGCCGAGAACACCAGGCTGATCGCGCGCACCCGCGCCGTGTTGATACCGGCATAGTCGGCCGCGCGGCGGTTGCCGCCGGTGGCGTAGACCATCTGACCGAAGGGGGTGCGCGCCAGGATGACGCCGGCGATGACAGCGACGATGACCATGAAGATGGTCTGCACGCTGATCGCTGCGGCGATGTCGTAGAGCAACGTTCCCCGGGCCGGCGCCATGCCGAAATAGGCGAGGGCGTCAATCAGCTTGCGGCCGATCAGGTTGAAGCCTTCCGGGAAGGCCGAAAGCTGGCGTCCGGCCGTGAGCCAGGCGCCGACGCCGCGCGCCATGTAGAACATGCCGAGCGTGGCGACGAAGGCCGGCAGGCCGAAGCTCACCGTCAGCAGCGCATTGATGAAGCCCGCCGCGGCGCCGGCCAGAAGCGCGATGAACGCCGCCGCCCAGGGGTCGAAGCCCATCTGCTTCATCAGGAAGGCGCAGGTCGCCGCCGACAGCGCCAGCACCGAGCCGACCGAAAGGTCGATGTCGGCATTGGCGATGACATAGGTCATGCCGATCGACAGCAGGCCGACCTCGGTGAAGGACAGCATCAGGTTGAAGCTGTTGTCGAGCGAACCCCAGAAGTCGGGCCGGAGATAGAGGCCGACGCACCACAGCACGACGGCGAGGATGATCGCCGCCGCGTCGCGGCGGGCGAGGAAGTGGCCGATCGGGCCGCGCGCCTTCATCGAGCGGTCGGAAGCGGTCGAGCCCTTGGTCTGCGCGCCCTCGATGGCGACGCCACCCATCTCGATGATAGGCGGCAGGGGCTTGCCGCGCAGGCGGGCCCAGAGGCGCGGAAAGACGTTGCGGCGGATGATCCAGGGCTCGATCAGCACCGAGATGAGCAGGATCAGGCCGAGGAAGGCCGGGACCGCGCCGGGCGGCAGCTGCGCCATGCCCTGGACCTGCATCTCGACGTCGCCGACCTTGACGATGCGCGTCATCGGGATGCCCTCGCGCAGCACCTTGTCGATCAGCGTGACGAGGATGGCGCCGAGCGCCCCGCCGAGCAGGCGGCCGCGACCGCCCAGGATCGAGGCACCACCGACAATGACGGCCGCGATGACGATGAGCTCGGCACCCTGGCCGTATTGCGAGGTGATGCCCTTGTCCTGGGCGACGCTCATCAGGCCGGCCAGCGTGGCGGCGAGCGCGGAGAGCACATAGGCGCGCATACGCACGCGATTGGTCGGGATACCCGAATAGGTCGCTGCCAGCTCGTTGCCGCCGGTCGCGTAGGTCTCGTAGCCCCAGCG
>JAEWAD010000070.1 GCA_023391905.1 Pseudomonadota bacterium
GTTCAACCTCGACCTCATCTCCACCGCCCCGTCGGTGGTCTATCACCTGAACCTGCGCGACGGCTCGACGATCGAGCTCCACAACCCGGCCGACATGCCGGACGTGATGAAGATCGAGAGCATCGAGGAGCCGTGGATCCGCGCGACGATCCTGACGCCGGATGAGTACCTGGGTGGCATCCTGAAACTCTGCCAGGACCGGCGCGGCACGCAGATCGACCTCAACTATGTCGGCAAGCGCGCCATGGTGGTCTATGATCTGCCTCTCAACGAGGTGGTGTTCGATTTCTACGACCGCCTGAAATCGATCTCGAAGGGCTACGCCTCCTTCGACTACCACATCTCCGATTACCGCGAGGGTGACCTCGTGAAGATGTCGGTCCTGGTCAACGGCGAGCCGGTGGACGCGCTGTCCATGCTGGTGCACCGCACCCGAGCCGAAGGCCGCGGCCGCGCCATGTGCGAGAAGCTGAAAGAGCTCATCCCGCCGCACATGTTCCAGATCCCGGTGCAGGCCGCCATCGGCGGCAAGATCATTGCCCGCGAGACCATCCGCGCCCTGCGCAAGGACGTGACCGCCAAGTGCTACGGCGGCGACGCCTCCCGCAAGCGCAAGCTCCTCGACAAGCAGAAGGAAGGCAAGAAGCGGATGCGCCAGTACGGCAAGGTCGACATCCCGCAGGAAGCCTTCATCGCCGCGCTGAAGATGGACGATTGAGCCGGCCCCGCCGCTCGACCTGAACCTCGTTATGGCCGTTCCGATCCCCCTCGGAGCGGCCATTTTCGTTGATGCGCCCCAGCCGCGTCGGCTCCCCGGTGGACGGCGCAGCGGCGGGGCCCTACCCTCCCCGCATGAGCAGGGCCTTTGTCAGGGAAGACGACGACGCGGGTGAGGAGCTGCCCGAACGCCCCGTCTCGACGCATCCGAACCTCGTGACGCCGGAAGGCCTCGCGGCGATCGAAGCGGAAATCGCGCGGCTCGTTGCGGCGCTTTCCGAGGCGCGCGGCCGCGACGACGCCCTCGCCATGGCCCCCCTCGGGCGCGACCTGCGCTATTTCCAGCGTCGCCGCGCCAGCGCGGAGCTTGTCGCTCCTCCGACGAGCAGTGCCATCGTCCAGTTCGGCGCCACGGTGACGATCCTGCGCGACGACGATCGCCGCCAGACCTATCGCATCGTCGGCGAGGACGAGGCCGACCCGAAGCACGGCACGATCTCGCATGTCGCGCCGCTGGCGATTGCGCTGCTCGGTCGCCAGGTCGGCGACGAGATCACGGTGGCCGGCCACGACGCCGAGATCGTCGCCATCGCCTGAGGCCACTCGAAACGAAAAGGGCGCCGGCCGAAGCCGACGCCCTCGTCGTCTCGATTTGCCGTGCGGCTCAGTTCACCTTGGCGGCGCCCGGCTGCGGCACGAAGCGCAGATAGGGCTTCAGCGCCTTCCAGCCGCCGGGGAACTTCTCCTTGGCCGCCTCGTCGGAAACCGACGGCACGATGATCACGTCCTCGCCATGCTTCCAGTCCACCGGCGTCGCGACCGAGAACTTGGCGGTCAGCTGCAGGCTGTCGATGACGCGGATGATCTCGTCAAAATTCCGCCCCGTCGAGGCGGGATAGGTCAGCGTCAGCTTCAGCTTCTTGTCGGGGCCGATGACGTAGACCGAGCGGACGGTCATCGTGTCGGAGGCATTGGGATGGATCATGCCGTAAAGATTCGAGACCGCCTTGTCCTCGTCGGCGATGAGCGGGAAGTTGAGCGTGGCGCCGGTCGCGTCGCGGATGTCGCCGATCCACTGGTCGTGGTTGACGAGCTTGTCGACCGAAAGGCCCAGCACCTTGACGCCGCGCTTGTCGAATTCGGGCTTCAGCCTGGCGACGGCGCCGAGCTCGGTGGTGCAGACCGGCGTGAAGTTCTTCGGATGCGAGAACAGGACGCCCCAGCTGTCGCCGAGCCACTCATGGAAGGAGATCTTGCCTTCCGTGGTGTCGGCGGTGAAATCGGGAACGACGTCCCCCAGATTGAGTGCCATTTACCGTTTTCCCTCAGTGCGTTGCGAGCGGAACGACGGGCTCCGCCGAGATTTCCGGCGCGAGTATCGCATGGCTGGTGCTCGGGTCAATTGCGGAATCCGGGCGAAACCAGACCCAATCGACCAATAAATACGCTGAAATCGGAACCGATTTTCATGCCGGACGCGCAGATCCCGCCGTTCTGGAAAATTGATCCCGCGAGCCGGTCCGGGGCAGCCGGCGCATGGTTGATAAATCGTCAATCTTGATGACCGATAATCCCGGCGTGGAAGCGCTGAACCCGAAGGTGTCAACATGCTGAAAAGCCCGATCCGCGCGCTGGCGCTCTCCATGCTGCTGCCGCTCCTCGCCGTCGTACCCGTCGCGGCGGAATCGATCGACACGACGCCGGCCAAGATCCTGTTCGGCGACGTCAAGACGCCGATCCCGCTCGAGGCGCGCGCCATCGGCTCCTATGCCAAGGGCTGCCTCGCCGGCGCCGTGGCGCTGCCGGTCAATGGCCCGCAATGGCAGGCGATGCGCCTGTCGCGCAACCGCAACTGGGGCACGCCGGAGCTGATCGCCTTCACGGAGAAGCTCGCCGCCGACGCCAAGGCGAAGGATGGCTGGCCTGGTCTCCTGGTCGGCGACATGGGCCAGCCGCGCGGCGGCCCGGCCCGTACCGGGCATGCCAGTCACCAGATCGGCCTCGACGTCGACCTGTGGCTGACGCCGATGCCGAACCGCAGGCTTTCGCGCGACGAGCGAGAGAACATGTCGGCCGTCTCGATGGTCAACGAGAAGGCCCGCAAGATCGACAATTCCGTCTGGACCATGGGCCAGCACAAGCTGATCCGCCGTGCCGCGCTCGATCCGCGCGTCGCGCGCATCTTCGTCAACCCGGCGATCAAGAAGGCGCTCTGCGACGGCGCCGGGGCCGACCGGGCCTGGCTCAACAAGGTCCGCCCGTGGTGGGGCCACACCTATCACTTCCACGTCCGGCTCGACTGCCCGCCCGGCATGGCGAGCTGCGTGTCGCAGAAGGCGATCCCGCCCGGCGACGGATGCGGCGAGGAGCTGACGGCCTGGCTGCAGCCGCCGAAACCGACCAAGCCCACCAAGCCGACCAAGCCGGCCGTGAAGCCGCGGCCGATGGTTCTGGCCGACCTGCCGCCCGCCTGCCGCCAGGTGCTGATCGGCGCGCCCGCCGGCATCACGCCCGAACCGGCGCCGAGCCAGGCGATGTCCTATGACGGCGCGCCGCCGGCCGATATCGAGTCGCCGGTCGACCAGCCCGCGACTGGCACGCTGCACTGAGATCGTCGGATCTCGAACGAGGGCGCCCGGTTCCTGCCGCGGCGCCCTTTTTCTTGCGCGTCCGCCTAGCGCTCCCAGCCCGACGGCACGCCGCCCTCACGGCGGATCAGCGCGACGAGCGAGGCGACGGCCGGATTGATCGTGTCGCGCGGCACGACCAGGACGACGTCGAGCGTCGGCGCGTCGGCGAGCGGGCGCGCGACGATGTCCGGCATGCGCTCGTCGCAGATCGACGCCGGCACCAGCGCCACGCCGAGTTCCGCCGCGACCAGACGCATGACGGTGTGCTGCAGCAGCGGCTCGAACCGGACGCGCGGCACGATCCCGCCCGCCTCGAAATAGGCCGCGATCGCCGCCCGCAGCGGCGCGGCGACGGCGGCGGGCGCTGCGATCAGGCTTTCCTCCGCCAGGTCCTGCGGCGTTACCGCCGTCCATCCGGCAAGGCGATGCGAGGGCGGCACGATCAGGCACAGCCGGTCGGTGAAGATCGGCACGCTTTCCAGCTGCGGAAAATTGCGGCCGGCAAAGGTGACGGCCGCGTCGAGTTCGCCATAGAGCAGCCGCCGCTCGATATCCGCCGGCGTGGTTTCGGCGAGCACGATCCGGACATCCGGCCAGCGCTCCGCATAGGCGCTGACGATGCGCGGCACGACGCGATGCGCCGCGTTCATCATGAAGCCGAGGCGCAGCTCGCCCTTCTGCCCCGCCGCGACCAGCTGAGCGTCGCGGCAGGCATTGTCGAACTGGGCCAGCACGGCGCGGGAATCGGCGAGAAAGCGCTCGCCGGCCTGGGTCAGCGCCACATGGCGCGAATTGCGCTCGACCAGCCGGACGCCGAGCTCGCGCTCCAGATTGGCGATCTGCCGGCTGAACGGCGGCTGCGTCATGTTCATGCGCGCCGCAGCATGGCCGAAATGCAGCGTCTCGGCCAGGGCCACGAAATAGCGCATCTGCCGCGTATCCATGGATACCTCGAACGCATCAATGGGACATCATAGTTGGATTGGATTGTATCGCCGGGGCGGCATAAGGAAAGCGGCCATCCGCCATCGAGGCCGTCATGCTCTCCAATCTCCTCATCGTCCTGCCGATCTTCGGGTTGATCCTGGCCGGCTGGATCGCACGACGCAGCAACGCGCTCGGCCCCCACGCCACGCGCGAGGTGAACCGGCTGGTGGTCTATCTGGCGCTGCCCGCGCTCCTGTTCGACATCATGGCCAAGGCAAGCTGGTCGGAGATCTGGCAACCGGGCTTCATCCTCGCCTTCGCCTCCGGCAGCGCCGTCATCTTCGCGCTGACGCTGTGGGTCCGAACGCGGCAGGGATCGCCGCTGGCCGACGCCGCGATCGATGCGCTCAACGCCAGCTACGCCAATACCGGCTTCATGGGCTTTCCGCTGGTGCTGGCGGTCGTCGGCGGATCCGGCATGGGCCCGACGCTGGTGGCGACGATCCTGACCGTCTGCGTGCTCTTCGCCGTCGCCATCGTGCTGATCGAGAGCAGCCTCCGGTCGGGATCGAGCCGGCGCGACATCGCCTTCCGGACCTTGGTCGCGCTGGCGAAGAACCCGCTGCTGGTGGCGCCGGTCGCCGGCGCGCTGTTCATGGCCTCGGGCTCCGCCCTCCCGGGCCCGCTCGACCGGTTCCTGCAGCTCCTCGGTGGCGCGGCGTCGCCCTGCGCGCTGATCGCGCTCGGCCTGTTCCTGGCCGACAACAGGAAGGCGGGGAGCCAGCCCGCCGGCGCCCGCGTCGAGACCGCGCTCGTCGCCCTCAAGCTTCTGGCGCAGCCCGCCGTCACCTGGCTGGTGGCAGTGCCGCTGCTGGGCCTGCCCTCGGCCGCCGCGCATACCGCCGTGCTGCTCGCGGCGCTGCCAACCGGCACCGGCCCCTTCATGCTGGCCGAGTTCTACGAACGCGAGGCGGTCCGCACCAGCCGCGTCGTGCTGGCGACCACCGTGCTATCGGTGGCCACCCTGTCGCTCTATCTCGCGATCGCCGGCTGAGGCGTCGTCGCGCCTCAGTCGTCGTCTTCCTCGACGACCCAGTGCTTCACCGTCGTCAGCGAGCGCAGATATTGCGGCGGCGCATAGGGCTCGCCACCGAGTTCATAGGCGGCGCGCCACGGCCAGCGCGGATCGGCGAGGATGGCGCGGGCCAGCGCCACCATGTCGGCCCTGCCCTCGCGCAGGAGCGCTTCCGCCTCGGCCGGCGTCGTGATCAGCCCGACGGCGCGGGTCGGAATGCCGGCGCCCTCGCGGATCCTGGTCGCGAAATCGACCTGGTAGAGCGGGCCGAGCGGGATCTTCTGGTCATGCGCGTTACCGCCGCTCGAGGCGCAGATATAGACGACGCCCTCGGCCTTCAGCGCCGACGCGACCTCGATCGCCTCCTCGACGGTGAAGCCGCCCTCGACCCAGTCGGTCGACGAGAGCCGCGCGCCCACGAACATGGTCTCCGGCAGCGCCGCCCGCACGGCGCGCGCCACCGTCACGATCAGCCGCATGCGGTTTTCGAGGCTGCCGCCCCAGCGATCGCTCCGCTTGTTCGAGATCGGCGACAGGAATTCGTGCAGCAGATAGCCGTGCGCGCCGTGCAGCTC
>JAEWAD010000107.1 GCA_023391905.1 Pseudomonadota bacterium
GTTTCAGGCGTCTTAACAGCGACTTGAACATGGCATCACCGGGGGGAGGGCGGGCTGGGCTCAGTCTAGCAGGGCAGCGACCGAACGGACGTCGATTGCGCCGAACATCGCATCCGGTGGCAGCGGGCGTCCAATCGCCGCCTCGACGGCGAGAACGATCCGGACATGGCCGATGCTGTCCCATTCGGGCAGGGTTTCCATGGATCCGTCCACAGGAGCGAGATCCACCGGCAACGCCAGTGCTTCGGCGATGATGCGGCGGGCCTGGTCGAACGCGTTCATTCCGCCGGCACGCTCCGCCTCGTCTGGAAGAGTTCCGCCGTACGGCGCCGGTCGAGCTTGCCACGCTCGTTGCGCGGCAACGCCTCGACGATCCGGACGTGCTCGGGCACGGCTTCTGTGCGGATCTGGGTACGGCACCACTGCCGGAGCGCGGTCTCATCCGGGCTCGCGCCGGTGCGGAGCACGACCGCGACGGCGATCGTCTCGCCGCTGATCGGATCGGGATGGGCAAAGGCGCATGCCTCGACGACATCGGGGTGGCGCTCGAGCAGGAGGTCGATTTCCTCGGCCGGGATCTTGATGCCGCCCCGGTTGATCTCGTGCTTCAGCCGCCCGACGATGCTGAGCCGCCCTGCGGCATCGATCTCGCCGGTGTCGCCGGTCCGGAACCAGCCGCCCTGGATCGCCGCATCCGTGAGGGCTGGCTGGTCGAGATAGCCCTGCATCAGCCCTGGCGTCGCCACGACGACCTCGCCACGACCGCGATCGCGCAGCCCGCCGTCCTCGCCGATGACGCGGATCGCGCCGCCCCAGGCCCGTCCCACCAGGCCATCGGCCGGCGCCGCCTCGGCAGCGTCGTGGCCGCCGATCCAGTTCGCGGTCTCGGTGATGCCGTACATGTTGACGACGTGCTCCGTGCCCGCCCAGTCCATGATGGCGCGCCAGAGCTCGACGGAGAGCGGGGCCGAGCCGACATGCACGCGCTGCAGCGATCCGCGCTCCGGTTTCGGGCTTGTCTTCATGGCGACGCGCCAGAGCGACGGCACCGAGCTCAGGAAAGATATGCCCTGCGCGTCGATCAGCGGACCCAGGCGCGCCAGTCCGATCGGGCCGGGGTCGGGCAGCAGGTGCAGGCGCGTTCCGGCGAAGAGCGGCGTCAGGCAATTGCCGATCAGGCCATGGCCAAAATGCATCGGCAGCAGCGACAGAGTCTCGGTCAGGGCGTCGGCCGGGATATGAGCGATGTTGAGCGCGATGCGGGCGGCGAGCGAACGACGGCTGTGCACGACGCCCTTCGGCGTCGCCGTCGTGCCCGAGGTCATCAGGATCAGCGCCGGCGCATCCAAGTCGGCGTCGTCGAATTCGTCGGCGGTATCAGCGCCGCGCGCTCCGGAGGTCGGCTCCGCTGGCTGCAGATGGGGGAGAAGGCCGTCATCCACGGGACCGATCCAGAGCGCAGGGCGCACCGTCGCCACCACGTTGGCGCGTTCGGTGGCAGTGATGTTCTTGGAAAGCAGGACTGCCGCAGCGCCGATCCGCCAGATCGCGAACAGGTCGACCAGCATGCCGACAGGCGATCCGTGCGCCACGGCGATGCGGTCGTCCTTGGTCGCGCCGCCGTCGCGCAGCGCCACCACACGATCCTGGACCGCGGCGGCGAGGGCCGCGCGGTCGAATGTCTCACCGGTGCGCGCGTCGACAACGCGGACTGAGGCTGGAACATGCGAAAACATGGGCCGACATTGCCATAGGGGGAACGGCTTGTCTGTGGTGTCCGACACAACCGCGCCGCGCTATCCTTGACCCTGAATTGATGCAGGCCCTATCTGGAGCCTGTCGGGTCGTGCCAGGTGGTCCGGCTGATTGAGGAAGAGGGGGCGGCATCGCCGTGAATCTGCAGCGTCAGATCTTGTTCTGGCTGGGCCTGTTCCTGGTCTTCGTCGTCTTCCTCGTCGTCTTCAGCAATGTTTTGTTGCCCTTCGTGGCGGGCATGGCCGTAGCCTACGGGCTCGATCCGATCGCGGATTGGCTTGAACGGCGAGGCCTGAGCCGGCTCGCGGCTTCGCTGGTTATTCTCGTCGGCTTTATTTTCCTGCTGGTCGTGCTCGTTCTGCTGATCGTGCCACTGCTGGCAAACCAGCTTGCCGGCTTCATCGAGAAGATCCCGACCTATGCGCAGCAATTGCAGGCGCTGGTCGAGGCCATGCTGGAAACGCGCGTCGGTCAGACGCTGCAGATCGACGCCGACCAGTTGAAGAATTCCATGGGAACGCTGATGAGCGAGGCCGCCGGCTGGCTGTCGACGCTTCTCAAGTCGATCTGGAGCGGCGGAGCGGCGCTGATGGACGTAGCCGCCCTGTTCGTGGTCACGCCCGTCGTCGCCTTCTACATGCTGATCGACTGGGACCGCATGGTCGCCCGCATCGACAGCTGGGTGCCGCGTGACTATGTCGAGACGGTCCGCGGCATCGCGCGCGACATCGACCGTGCCATTGCCGGCTTCGTCCGGGGGCAGGGGCTGGTCTGCATCCTGCTCGGCTGCATCTACGCCTTCGGACTGATGCTGGTCGGCGTGAATTTCGGCCTGCTCATCGGCATCGGCGCCGGTATTCTCTCGTTCATTCCCTATGTCGGCACGACCGTCGGTTTCGTCGTCGGCGTCGGTGTCGCGATCGTGCAGTTCTGGCCGGAATGGGGTTGGATCGGGGCGACCGTCCTGGTCTTCGCCGTCGGCCAGTTCATCGAGGGCAACATCCTGCAGCCGCGACTGGTCGGTGGCGCCGTCGGCCTGCATCCGGTCTGGCTGATGTTCGCGCTGTTCGCCTTCGGCGCTCTGTTCGGTTTCGTGGGATTGCTGATCGCGGTGCCGGCTGCCGCGGCGGTCGCGGTCTTGATGCGCTTCGCGCTGTCGCGCTATCTGACCAGCCCGATCTATCGCGGGCGGACCGGTGGGGACGAGCCTCCCGCGCGTTCCTGATCGGCCATCATTCGAGCGTTGAGTATCATGAGTGATCCGCTGCGGCAGCTGCCGCTTTCCCTGCCGCACAGCGCCGCCATGACGCGGGCCGATTTCGTCGTGGGCAGAGCCAACGAGTCAGCGGTCGCGCTGGTTGACCGACACCCGGACTGGCCCAATCCCGTCGCCGTGCTTGTCGGACCCGTCGGTTCCGGCAAGACGCATCTCGGGCAAATCTGGAAGACCGCGGCCGGCGCCGTCGAGATCGCCGCGCGCGACCTCGCCACGGCGTCGCTCGACGGGGTTGTCGGAAATAGCCCGGTCCTGGTCGAGGACCTGCATGAGGACGGCGTCTCCCAGCCGGCCCTGTTTCACCTGCTCAACCTGGTGCGCGAGCGCGGGGCCTCCGTGCTCCTGACCAGCCGCGTTCCCGTGTCGGCCTTGCAGTTCGACCTGCCGGATCTGGCCTCGCGCCTCCGCGCCGCCGTGCCGGCGGAGCTGAGCGAACCGGAGGACGACCTTCTCGCCCGCGTCATCTTCAAGCTGTTCACGGACCGCCAGCTCGCCGTCGATCCGGCCGTCGTCGACTTCATCAGCCAGCGCATGGAGCGCTCGCTTGGCGCGGCCAACCGACTGGTCGAGCTGCTCGATCGCGAGGCGCTGGCGGCCGGTCGGCCCATTTCCCGTCATCTAGCGGCCGCGGTGCTGGCGCGCGAGGCCGGCGACGAACCGGAGCTGCCCTTCGACGACTAAAGGCCGGGACGGGCGTCATCCATGACGCAATTGTCACAATTCGCGTGTATCCTTCGAGGGGAACGCGATTGGAATAGAGCCATGGACCAGAAGAACCCCGATGCGAAGGCGGCCCTGGCCGCGATCAAGGTCGACGCCGAGGCTGCCGACCGCCTGCGCCATAGCCCGGAACGCTTCATCAATCGCGAGCTATCCTGGCTGGAGTTCAATCGGCGGGTGCTCGAAGAGGCCGGCAACGCGCATCATCCGTTGCTCGAGCGCCTGCGCTTCCTGTCGATCTCGGCCAACAACCTCGACGAATTCTTCATGGTGCGTGTCGCTGGCCTGAGAGGCCAGCAGCGCGAAGGCGTCAGCATGACGAGCGACGACGGCCTGACACCGAGCGAGCAGCTCGCGAAGATCGCGGACGCCGTCTCCACGCTTGCCTCCGACCAGCAGACGCGCTGGGCCGAGCTGCGGAGCGAGCTCGCCATCGCCGGCATCATTCTGGTCGATCCGACGGAACTGAAGGAGGGCGAACGGACCTGGCTCGAGGGCTATTTCATGGATTCGGTCTTCCCGGTCCTGACGCCCCTCGCCATCGATCCGGCGCACCCGTTCCCGTTCATCCCCAATCTCGGCTTCTCGCTGGTCATGCAGCTGGTCCGCCCGGCGACGGGCAGCCGGATGACGGCGCTGCTGCGTGTGCCGATGACGCTCGACCGCTTCATCAAGCTGCCGTCCACCGAGCCGGGCATCGATCGCTACATCAGCCTCGAGAACGCGGTGTCGCTGTTCACGCAGCGCCTGTTCCCGAGCTACGCGATCGAGGGCGTCGGCGCCTTCCGCATCATCCGCGACTCCGACATCGAGGTCGAGGAAGAGGCCGAGGATCTCGTGCGCTTCTTCGAGTCGGCGCTGAAACGCCGGCGGCGCGGTTCGGTGATCCGCCTGGAGATCGAGTCGGCGACGCCCGACGCGTTGCGGAATTTCGTGGCCGGCGCGCTGGCCGTGCTGCCGGACGAGATCTTCCTGGTCGACGGCATGCTGGCGCTGAACGATCTGTCGCAGCTCGTCGGCATCGATCGCCCGAATCTGAAGTTCCCGCCCTACCAGGCGCGATTCCCGGAGCGGATCCGCGAGAATGGCGGCGACTGCTTCGCAGCGATCCGGGCCAAGGACCTCATCGTCCATCACCCCTACGAGTCGTTCGACGTCGTGGTGCAGTATCTGCGCCAGGCGGCGCTCGATCCGGACGTCGTCGCCATCAAGCAGACCCTCTACCGCACGTCGAAGGACAGCCCGATCGTCAAGGCGCTGACCGAGGCGGCCGAGGCCGGCAAGTCCGTCACCGCGCTGGTCGAGCTGAAGGCCCGCTTCGACGAGGAGGCGAACATCAAGTGGGCGCGCGACCTCGAGCGGGCCGGCGTGCAGGTGGTCTATGGCTTCATCGAGCTGAAGACCCACGCCAAGCTGTCGCTCGTCGTGCGCCGCGAGAACGGCCAGCTCGTCAGCTACGTCCATATCGGGACGGGCAACTACCATCCGATCACGGCGCGCGTTTACACGGACCTGTCCTATTTCTCGGACGATCCGGCGATCGCCCGCGATGTCGCCCGCATCTTCAATTACATCACCGGCTACACCGAGCCGGTCGAGATCGAGCGCCTGTCGACCTCGCCGCATTTCCTGCGCAAGCGCATCCTCGACCTGATCTATGCCGAGATCGACCATGTGAAGGCCGGCAAGCCCGGCGCGATCTGGATGAAGATGAACTCGCTGGTCGATCCACAGATCATCGACGCCCTTTATGACGCGAGCCGGGCCGGTGTCGACGTCGAGCTGGTGGTCCGCGGAATCTGCTGCCTGAGGCCCGGCGTGCCCGGCCTGTCGGACCGGATCCGCGCCAAGTCGATCGTCGGCCGCTTCCTCGAGCACGCGCGGATTCTCTGCTTCGGCAATGGCCACGGGTTGCCCTCGCCGGAAGCGATCGTTTATATCGGATCAGCCGACATGATGCCGCGTAACCTGGATCGTCGCGTGGAAGCGATGATTCCGATGCTGAATCCGACCGTGCACGAGCAGGTGCTCGATCAGATCATGGTCGCCAACCTGAAGGACAATCAGCAGAGCTGGGAAATCCAGCCTGATGGGTCGTCGCAAAGGATCGTGCCGCGGAAGGGCGAAGAAGTCTTCAACGCCCACCAGTATTTCATGACAAACCCGAGTCTCTCAGGCCGTGGAAAATCGCTCAAGAACAGTTCGCCCCGATCGATCGGGAACCGACCTGCCAAGCACTGAGCCCGAAGCATTCATTGCGGAGGATGGAGAGGCACATGAATATGCGCCGGGACGGCTGAACGGCAGCGGTCCCGTCGCGATCATCGACATCGGCTCCAACTCGGTTCGCCTCGTGGTCTACGAGCGCTTGAGCCGGTCGCCGATGGCGCTGTTCAACGAGAAGGAACTGGCCGGTCTCGGCCGCGGCATCGCCGGCACCGGGCGGCTCAACGAGCAGGCCGTGGAAGCGTCGCTCGCCGCCATCCGTCGCTTCATGGGGCTCTGCCAGCAGATGCAGGTCCGTTCCGTGCACGTGCTGGCGACCGCCGCGGCGCGTGAAGCCTCGAACGGGGCCGACTTCCTGGCCGAGGTCGAGGAGATCACCGGCGTCGAGGTCTCGCTTCTGAGCGGTCCGGAAGAGGCGCGCCTGTCCGCCATGGGCGTGATCTCGGGCATCCATGAGCCGGACGGCATTTCCGGCGACCTGGGCGGCGGCAGCCTCGAGGTCGTCGATATCCGGGGCCGCGCGATCGGCATCGGCGAGACGTTCCCGCTCGGCGGCCTGCGTCTCGAGGAAACCTCGGACAAGACGCTGAAGAAGGCGGAGAAGATCGCCGCCGACGCGCTCTCCAAGTCGGACGTTCTCGCCAAGGGGCAGGGCAAGCCGTTCTACGCCATCGGCGGCACCTGGCGATCCCTGGCGCGCCTGCACATGCGCCAGAAGGGCTATCCGCTCCACATCATGCATGAGTACGCGATACCGGCGGACGAGGCGCTCGACTTCTGCCGCATGGTGGCGCGGCGCGACGCGGAATCGCTCGACTCGATCGAGGCCGTCTCGAAGAGCCGGCGCCTCCTGCTGCCCTACGGCGCGATCGTGCTGGAACAGGTCATCCGCGCGATGAAGCCGTCGGTGATCATTCTGTCGGCACTCGGCGTGCGCGAGGGCCTGCTTTACGACCTGCTCGATTCCGAGACCCAGGCGTTGGATCCGCTGATCGCCGCCGCCGACGAACTGGCGGTGCTGCGCTCGCGCTCGCCGGGCCATGTGCGCGAGCTCGGGCCCTGGACCGGGCAGGCACTCGCCGCGATCGGTATCGACGAGACGCCGGAAGAGGCGCGCCTGCGCACGGCGGCCTGCCTGCTCGCCGATGTCGGCTGGCGCGCGCATCCCGACTATCGCGGCGAACAGAGCCTCAACCTGATTGCCCACGGTTCCTTCGTCGGCATCGACCATCCCGGCCGCGCCTATCTCGCGCTCGCCAACTACTATCGTCACGAGGGCCTGGTCGACGAACATCTGTCGTCGCGCATTCGCGAGCTGGTGACGACCCGTCTCATCGAGCGTTCCCGCGCGCTGGGGGCGGCGCTTCGCGTCGCCTATCTCGTCTCCGGATCCATGGCCGGCGTCATTCCGCGCACGCGCATCGAGGCGCGCGGAGATCAGCTGACGCTGGTCCTGCCGCCGGATCGCGGCATGCTGGCGGGCAGCCGCCTGCAGCGGCGTGTCGCGCAGCTTGCCAAGCTCGGCGGGTTCAAGCCCGCCATCGTCGTCGAAGAGATCGACTGAGGCACAAAAAAAGCGCCGGCTTCTGGCCGGCGCTTGGACTTCCAATCCGATCGCGAACCGATCAGGCCGCTTCGATGGCCGGCTTTGGCGCGCTATCGACGATGGTGACCCGACGGCCGTCGAGCCGCAGCGAGATGTCGCCGCTCTTCAGCTTCAACGCCTGCTCGCCGAACAGGTCGCGCCGCCAGCCATGCAGCGGCGGGACGTCGGCATTGCTGTCGCCGGCGATCGCCTCGAGGTCGTCGACCGTCGCGATCACGCGGGCGGCGACGCCGTGCTCTTCGCTGGTCATCTTCAGCAGGACCTTGAGCAGGTCGACAGCGGCGCCGTTGCCATCGGAGGCCGGCTTTACCTTCGGCACCTTGGGCAGCTTTTCCTTGGGCAGGTCGACGGCGCGCTTGACGGCGGCGAGGATGTCCTCGGCCGTGCGCGAACGCTCGAAGCCGCGCGGAATGGTGCGCAGCCGCGCCAGGGCCTCGGGCGTCGTCGGGTGCTGCTCGGCGATCTCGTAGATCGCGTCATCCTTCAGGATGCGGCCGCGCGGCACGTCGCGCGCCTGTGCCTCGCGCTCGCGCCAGGCGGCGATTTCCATCAGGACGGCGAGCTGCAGCGGCTTCTTGATCCGCATCTTGAGCCGCTTCCAGACGTTCGCCGGATCGATCTGGTAGGTATCGACCGAGGTGAGCACGCTCATCTCCTCGGCGACCCAGTCGTTGCGGTTCTGCTTGTCGAGCTTCTGCTTCAGCGCCTTGTAGACGTCGCGCAGATGCGTGACGTCGGCGATCGCATAGTCGACCTGCTGCGGCGTCAGCGGCCGGCGGCTCCAGTCGGTGAAGCGCGACGACTTGTCGATCGAATGGCCGGTGATGCGGCCGACCAGCTGGTCGTAGCTGATCGATTCGCCGAAGCCGCAGACCATGGCCGCGACCTGGGTGTCGAAGATCGGATGGGGGATGATGCCGCCGAGATGCCAGACGATCTCGATGTCCTGGCGGGCGGCGTGGAAGACCTTGACCACCTTCTCGTTCGCCATCAGCGCGAAGAACGGCGCGAGGTCGAGCCCGGGGGCCTCGGCGTCGATGATCACCGCTTCGTCCGTGCTCGCGACCTGGATGATGCAGAGCTTCGGCCAGTAGGTGGTCTCGCGCATGAACTCGGTGTCGACGGTGACAAATTCGAACCGGGAGAGGCGATCGCAGGCGGCGGCGAGGTCTTCAGTTGTCGTAATGATATCGGTCATGAAGCTTCTAATAGCGCAGGCGGCGCGGCTTGTCGCGGGGGAGTGCGGCTCCGTCGGCCAACGCCAATATTGGAAGCCCAGGCTCAGGCGACGCCGGGCGCCAGGAGATAAGCGCCTCATGCATCGGCTGCGGGCCTGGGCAATCCGGTAACCCTGCCACGGTGCGCGACGACTAGTCAGTCGCCCACCAACCGAACGGGCCGGAGTACATCCGTCCTGACCCGATCGTTCGAACCGCTGCGCCCTTCGGCGCGCGGTCCGTATGGAATGGCTGGGATGAACCCTAGATAGGGATCAATCTTGCCATTACAAGGGCTCGCCATTCGGCCTCGTCCTTGACAAAGATAGACCCCCATGCGCTCTTCCGCGCGCGTAGATCATGTCCTTGCCCGTGCGGGGACCTGTTCGTTCGTCCAGTTGACGCCAGACCTAATCCGGATCCAGCACCATGCATCGCTATCGCACCCATACCTGCGGACAGCTCCGCGAGACCCATGCGGGCGAGACAGTCCGTCTCTCGGGCTGGGTCAATCGCGTGCGGGATCATGGCGGCGTCCTGTTCATCGACCTGCGTGACCACTACGGCCTGACCCAGGTCGTGGCCGATCCCGATTCGCCCGCGTTCAAGACCGCCGAGACCGTGCGCTCGGAGTGGTGCATCAAGATCGACGGCTTCGTGAAGAAGCGCACCCCCGAGACGGTCAACCCGAACCTGCCGACCGGCGCGGTCGAGGTGTTCGTGGAGGGCATCGAGGTGCTGGGCGCGGCCAAGGAGCTGCCGCTGCCGGTGTTCGGCGAGCCGGACTATCCGGAAGACACGCGACTCAAGTACCGCTTCCTCGACCTGCGCCGCGAGACGCTGCACGCCAACATCGTGAAGCGCACCAAGATCATCGCCTCCATGCGCCAGCGCATGACCGAGATCGGCTTCAATGAGTACACGACGCCGATCCTGACGGCCTCGTCGCCGGAAGGCGCGCGCGACTTCCTTGTGCCGTCGCGCATCCACCCCGGCAAGTTCTACGCGTTGCCGCAGGCGCCGCAGCAGTTCAAGCAGCTCCTGATGATGGCGGGCTTCGACCGCTACTTCCAGATCGCGCCCTGCTTCCGCGACGAGGATCCGCGCGCCGACCGCCTGCCGGGCGAGTTCTACCAGCTCGACCTGGAGATGAGCTTCGTCACCCAGGAAGAGATCTGGGACACGATGGAGCCGGTGCTGCGCGGCATCTTCGAGGAGTTCGCCGACGGCAAGCCGGTGACGCAGAAGTTCCGCCGCATCCCCTATGACACGGCGATCCGCACCTACGGCTCCGACAAGCCGGACCTGCGCAACCCGATCGAGATCCAGGCCGTCACCGAGCACTTCGCCGGTTCCGGCTTCAAGGTGTTCGCCCGCATGATCGAGGCCGATCCGAAGGCCGAGGTCTGGGCGATCCCGGCCCGGACCGGTGGTAGCCGCGCCTTCTGCGACCGCATGAACTCCTGGGCGCAGCAGCAGGGTCAGCCGGGCCTCGGCTACATCTTCTGGCGCACCGAGAACGACGTGCTCGAGGGCGCCGGCCCGGTCGCCAAGAACATCGGCCCGGAGCGCACCGAGGCGATCCGCGTCCAGCTCGGCCTGGAGGATGGCGATGCCGTCTTCTTCGTCGCCGGCGAGCCGTCGAAGTTCTACAAGTTCGCCGGCGAGGCGCGCACGCGCGTTGGCACCGACCTGAACCTCATCGACAAGGACCGCTTCGAGCTCTGCTGGATCGTCGATTTCCCGTTCTACGAATGGGACGACGAGACGAAGACGCTCGACTTCGCGCACAACCCGTTCTCGATGCCGCAGGGCGGCATCCACGCGCTCAGCCATCAGGATCCGCTGACGATCAAGGCGTACCAGTACGACGCCGTCTGCAACGGCTTCGAGATCGCCTCGGGCTCGATCCGTAACCAGCTGCCGGAGACCATGGTCAAGGCGTTCGAGCTGGTCGGCCGGTCGAAGGAAGATGTCGAGCGCGATTTCGGCGGCCTCTACCGTGCATTCCAGTACGGCGCGCCGCCGCATGGCGGCATGGCCGCCGGCATCGACCGCGTCGTCATGCTGCTCTGCGGCGCGCAGAACCTGCGCGAGATCACGCTGTTCCCGATGAACCAGCAGGCGGAAGACCTGCTGATGGGCGCGCCGAGCGATCCGACGCCGAAGGCGCTGCGCGAACTGCACATCCGTCTCAACCTGCCGAACTGAGGCGTGCGTCCGGTCCCGGCCGATGGCTGTGGACGACGGACGGAAAGTGCTTAGCCGGGCTTCTCATCGCGAGGGGTACCGTCTATATCACCACTGCGCGACGCCGATAGGCGACGCGCTTGACGCGGGGTGGAGCAGCCCGGTAGCTCGTCAGGCTCATAACCTGAAGGTCATCAGTTCAAATCTGGTCCCCGCAACCAGCATAGAAAAACCGGCGATCCCATGGATCGCCGGTTTTTTCGTTTTCGGAGCTGCAATCGGCGCCGTTCGGCGGCGCGCGATCATCAGCGATATTTGATTCCGGATTGATCGGCAGGTCGTTCGCGTTTTCGAGGGACGCGACTAGTCTTTTCTCGGCGGCGCGGTGCGGGGCTTCTGGTCGATAGCCGGAGTGATCGCCATGAGGTTTCGTCGGAGCCTGTCTGCGGGGGCTGCCTTGCTGGCTCTCGGACTGACCTCAGCCTGGGCCCAGGAGGTCACTGGAACGCTGGGTGCCCCCGGCGCCACCACCACGATCACCGGCAAGCAGCTTCCGCCCCCAAACCCGCCTTTTGGAGGCGTCATCAAGGAAAAGGCATCTGAATCGACGCCGTGGTGGGCTCCGCGCGTGGTGCCGCCCAAGGGCGCTCCCAACGTGCTGCTGATCATGACGGACGATCAGGGCTTCGGCGCGCCGAGCACCTTCGGCGGTGTCATCCCGACCCCGGCGATGGACCGGATCGCGAAGGAGGGGCTTCGCTTCACGAACTTCCACTCGACGTCGCTGTGCTCGCCGTCCCGCGCGGCCCTGATAACCGGACGCAACCACCACTCGGTCGGCTTCGGCGTCGTCGGCGAGATCGCGACCGGCTATCCCGGCTACGATTCGATCATTCCGATCGAGAAGGGCACCATCGGCACGATCCTGAAGGAAAACGGATATGCGACGTCGTGGTTCGGCAAGAACCACAACACGCCGTCCTACCAGTCGAGCCAGGCGGGGCCGTTCAACCAGTGGCCGACGGGCATGGGCTTCGACTATTTCTATGGCTTCGTCGGTGGCGATGCCAGCCAGTGGCAGCCCAACCTCTTCCGTAACACGACCGCCATCTACCCGTTCGAGGGCAATCCCGGCTGGAACCTCGAAACCGCCATGGCGGACGAGGCCATTCACTACATCAAGCAGCTCAACGAGATCGCGCCCGAAAAGCCCTGGCTCGTCTACTACGTGCCAGGCGCCACCCACGCGCCGCACCATCCGACGCCGGAATGGATCAAGAAGATCAGCGACATGCACCTCTTCGACGAGGGCTGGAACAAGGTCCGCGAGACGATCTTCGCCAATCAGAAGCGTCTCGGCATCATGCCCGAGAACGCCCAGCTGACACCGTGGCCGGACGGGCTGCCGCAATGGGACAAGCTCAGTTTCGAGGAGAAGAAGCTGTTCATCCGGCAGGCGGATGTTTATGGCGCCTACCTTGCGTATGCCGACAACGAGATCGGTCGGGTGATCCAGGCGGTGGACGACCTCGGCGAGCTCGACAACACCCTGATCATCTATATCGGCGGCGACAACGGCGCGAGTGCCGAGGGCATGGTCGACGGCACGCCGAACGAGTTCACCACCTTCAACGGCGTCGCCGTTCCGGTGAAGGACCAGTTTCTCTGGTATCCGTTCTGGGGCTCCGAACGGACTTTCCCGCATTATGCGGCTGGCTGGGCCTGGGCGATGGATACGCCGTTCAAGTGGGTCAAGCAGGTGCCGTCGCATTTCGGCGGGACGGCGCAGGGCATGGTCATGTCCTGGCCCGGGCACATCAAGGACGCGGGCGGCATCCGCCGGCAGTTCCACCACTTCATCGACATCGTGCCGACGATCCTGGAAGCCGCCGGCATCCCGCAGCCGGAGACGATCAACGGCATCCAGCAGGAGCCGATGGAAGGCGTCAGCATGGCCTATGCCTGGGACAAGGCCAGCGCGTCGGCGCCTTCACGCCGCGAGACCCAGTATTTCGAGATGCTGGGCAATCGCGCCATCTATCACGATGGCTGGGTCGCGGCGACGACCCCGGCGACCCTGCCATGGGAGCTCTCTACCAAGACGCCGCCGGACGTGATCACCGGCTATAACTGGGAGCTCTACAACGTCGCCGAAGACCCGACCCAGTTCAACGATCTCGCGGCGGCGATGCCGGAAAAGCTGAAGGAGATGCAGGATCTCTTCTATTCCGAGGCGAAGAAGTACAACGTCCTGCCGCTCGACAATTCGACGCTCGCCCGCTGGAACGCCGCTCGCCCCAACCTGACGGCCGGCCGGACGACGTTCATCTATTCCGGCGAGTTGAGCGGCGTGCCGGCCAGCGCCGCTCCCAGCACGCTGAACCGGTCGTACCGCATCACCGCCGAGGTCGAGATTCCGGACGGTGGCGCGGAAGGCATGATCGTCACCGAGGGCGGCCGCTTCGGCGGCTACGGCCTCTTCCTCAGCAAGGGGGATTTCGGCGTTGGCCGCGGCAAGGTCGTGTTCCTCTACAACCTGCTCGACCTGAAGCGGACGATCTGGGAGGGGCCGGAACTCGAGCCCGGCAAGCATGAGATCGTCTTCGACTTCACCTCGGACGGGAAGGGGCTCGGGTCGGGCGGCTCCGGCGTCCTGACGGTCGATGGCAAGGAGGTCGCGCGGAACCGGCTCGAGCACGGTATTCCGGTCACCTTCCCGGAGGACGAGACATTCGATGTCGGCCTCGATACCCGAACGGGCGTCGCCCTCGCGGAATACCGCTACGACGCTCCGTTCGTTTTCACCGGGAAGATCGGCCGGCTGACCTTCGAGCTGGAGCCCCCGGCCAAGACGACGCCCTGACTTCAGGGGCGATCACGGGTGGCTGACACCGGTGGAGATGAGCCGCCATGCCGCGTGTTCTGGACATCGCTGCTTTCGCGGAGATGGCGACGGGACTGGCGCTGCTGGTGGTTCCGTCGTTCGTCGGCGAGATCCTGCTCGGCGAGGCGCTGACGGGCGCCGCAATCCCGGTCGCCCGGGTCGCGGGCCTTGCCCTGATCGCGCTGGGCGTGGCCTGCTGGAGGAACTCGGGCCTTCTCGGCATGCTGCTCTACAGCGCCGCCGCGACGCTCTATCTGGCCTATCTCGGTCTGGCAGAAGGTTTCACCGGGATCCTTCTGTGGCCGGCGGTCGCGATCCATGCGGTCCTGACGATCCTGCTCTCGCGCAGCCGCGAGCGGCGGCGGACGCCTTCAGTGCCGACGGGCGAAGCATCGGATCG
>JAEWAD010000117.1 GCA_023391905.1 Pseudomonadota bacterium
GCACGGGCCCGGCCAGGGCGGCGATCAGCGCCGCCAGCGCGGCGAGCCGCAGCCAGGCGCCGCGAACCCGCCGGAAGACGAGCGGCGCGATGGCGAGCAGGCCGACGACCGCCAGGCCTGCCAGCCAGGCGAGCGGGATCAGCGGTGCGAAGGTCAGCGACCAGTTCACTGTCCAGCCCTCTTCACTGTCCAAGCCTCTCGAGAAGGGCCGGCACGTGCACCTGGTCGGCCTTGTAGTTGCCGGTCAGCGTGTACATGACGATGTTGATGCCGGTGCGGTAGGCGAGTTCACGCTGGCGCGGGTCGGGCGGCACGGTCGGCACCAGGTAGCGCCCGTCCGGATCGGTCGCCCAGGCGGCGGCGAGGTCGTTCTCGGTGATCAGGATCGACGAGACGCCGTCACCCGGCCGGGCGGGGCGCTCGGCCGCGGCCGCGTCGTCCTCGGGCGGCGAGGCCTCGACCCAGAGCGGTCCGCCGCTGTAGCGGCCGGGGAAATCCTCGAGCAGGTAGAACGCCTTGGTCAGCACGTGGTTGGAGGGCACCGGTTCGAGCGGCGGGATGTCGAGCCCGGACAGCATGGCGCGCAGCCGCTCGGCCGCCGGTGTGCCGCCGAAGCCGGTCGTGCCCGGCGCGCGGTCGAGCTCGTCGCGGGTGTCGAACAGGATCGAGCCGCCCTGCTTCATGTAGGCGTCGATCTTGGCGAGCGTGCTGGAGTCCGGCATCGGCGCGCCGGGATCGATCGGCCAGTAGAGCAGCGGGAAGAAGCTCAGCTCGTCCTTGGCGACGTCGACGCCGAGCGGCTCGCTCGGCTCCAGCGCAGTGCGGGCGGCGAGCGCCCGCGACAGGCCGGCGAGCCCGGCTTCGCTCATGTCGTCGATCTCGCGATTTCCCGTCGTCACATAGGCGAGCCGCGAGGTGTTGACCGCGTCGATCGCGAATTGGTCGCTCGCCGCGTCGGCGCGCGCCGGAACGGGGCCGATCGCGTGCGGCAGGGTTAACGAAAGGATAACAAGCGCGGCGGCGCGGGCGCGCATCCGCAGTCCGCCATTCAGCCACAGCACGGCGAGTGCATCGGCGATCAGGCAGGCAAGCGCGGCGAGCAGTAGATAGGGCGAAAGGTCGAGCGGCACCGTCGTCGGATACGGCCGGATCTCGGCGCCCTCGAGGGTCGCCGGGTCGAAGGGCGGCAGGGTCGCGTCGGGCGCCAGCACGTTGATGGCGCGGAAGCCGTCATCGGCGCCATAGAGGCCGGGCGGATGCTCGCGGCTCGGCGGCGGCAGCGCCCCGGTCGCCGTGACCGGCCGTGCCAGAGGGTCGCTGGTGACGAAGTGGCCGAAACCGTCGAGCAGCCGGTAGGGGGCAAGCGTCGCCCCGGATGCGGCGCCCTCCAGGGCCTTGCCAGCCTCGATCTGCGGGACGGAGGCAAAGGCGGCGATGCGGCGCAGCATTTCGACGAAGGTTCCGGAAAGCGGCAGGTTCGACCAGCTCGCGTCGGCGGTGACGTGGACGAGGATAAGCCAGCCCTTGCCGAGCGGCGCGGCGGTAACGAGCGGCGTGCCGTCGCCGAGCGCTGCCCAGGTGCGCAACGGCAGGTTGCCGTCCGGCTCGGCCAGAACCTGGCGGCGCACCTCGATGTCGGGCGCGATCGTCAGCCCCGCAAACGGGCTCGTGGGCGAGAAGGAGGCGAGCGGCTGCGGCGTCGACCAGGACAGGCTGCCGCCGAGCACGCGCCCACCTTCGCGCAGGCGCACCGGGATCAGCGTGTCGGTATTGCCGCTGGCGGCGGCGAGGCGCGGCCCGGCAAAGCGCAGCAGCGTGCCGCCGGCCTCGACCCAGTCGGCGAGCCGCGTCTCGACGTCCGGTGTCAGCGTGCCGATGTCGGCCATGGCAATCACGGCAGCGCCGGCCTCGATCATCTGCGGCACGGCCTTGGCGGCGTTGGCATCGCGCGGCTCGATCACGTCGGCGAAGGGCTGCACGGCACGGGTGATGTAGTAGAGCGGCGAGAGCAGCGGCTGGGCGTTGTCGCTCGATCCGCCGGAAATCAGGCCGATGCGGCGCCGCTTGAAGCGGTCGTCGAGCAGCTGTACGGCGCCGGCTGTCTCGTTGCCGGCGATCTCGACGCGGACGATCTCGTTGCGCAACTCGGCCGGCAGGTCGAACGACGCCTCGGCCTTGAGCGCGCCGGCCTCGAAGGCGAACGGCGCCTCGCCGATCGAGCGGCCGCGCATGTCGCGGGCGACCAGCCGGCCGGCGCTTGCCGCGCCTTCGCCGCGGAGGATGGAGAGCGCCAGTGAATCCGCGGTGGCGACCGGCGCGGCAAGCCCGAGCAGGGCCTTGCCGTCCCGGCCGTAGACGGTGACCGGCGCCTTGATGGTTTCGGTCAGGAAGCGCGAGAAGGCCTCGGCATCCGGCCCGCCCAGATCGTTCGACAGCCAGGCTACGCCGCCGAAGCCCGCCGCCGGCGCCGACGTCCCGAGCGCCGCGGCGATGGCGGCGCGGTCGGTCGGATAGGGCCGTGGCGCCAGCGCGTCGAGCCGGGTCCGGATGGTGCCGGCATCCGTCGGTGCGGCCTCCTGGTTCGGCGGCTCGGCCGTCGCGATCAGGCCGATCGGCCGTCCGGCGCTTTCGGCGATCTGGACGATGCGCTGGGCGGTATCAATACGGGTCTTCCAGTCACGCGCTGCCGCCCAGTCATTGTCGATGACGAGGAGCAGCGGGCCGTCGCCGGGCGCTGTCTCGCCGGTCGGACGCCAGATCGGCGCCGCCAGCGCGAGGATGACGAGCCCGGCCAGCAGCAGGCGAAGCGCCGTCAGCCACCACGGGCTGCGCGCCGGCTGCTCGTCGCGCTTGGCGATTTCCTCGAGGATGCGGGTCGGCGGGAAGTGCTCCAGCCGCGGCCGCGGCGGCGTCAGCTTGAGCAGCCACCAAATGGCCGGCAGGAGCACGAGCGCCGCCAGCACGAGCGGGGCGCCGAAGGCGAGCGGCAGCCCCATCATGGCCGTGCTCCGCCGGCGACGCGCGCCGAAAGCCGGGCATGGAGCGCGAGCAGCGGCTCCGTCGTCGGGTGGTCGGTGCGGTGGGTCAAGTAGCTCCACCCGAGCCGGCGGCAGGTGGCGGCGAGCGTCTCGCGGCGCGCGACCAGCCGGCGGCGATAGTCTTCGCCAATCTGCTCGGCGCGGCCGATCGTGTAGAGGAACCCGCTTTCCGGATCGCGGAACTCGGTGCGCCCGGCATAGGGGAAGATCTCTTCGATGGGATCCCGGATCTCGACCAGATGCGCGGTCGCGCCTTGCCGGGCATAGTCGGCGAGGCGGGCCTCGATCTCGTCGATCGGATCGAGGAAGTCGCTGATCAGCACGAGGTCGGCGAAGCGGCCGAGGCGTATCGCCGAGGGCAGGGCGGGCTGGTCGTCGTCCGCATGGGCCAGCGTCTCGGCCAGGCGCTCGGCGGCGTTGCGCGACAGCACGGGATCGCCGAGGCCGAGCAGGCCGATGCGCTCGCCGGCGGCGGCGAGCATGTCGCCGAGCGCGAGCAGGATGACCAGTGCGCGATCTCGCTTCGAGGCGACCGCCAGCTTGGAGCGAAAATCCATCGAGGGGGACAGGTCGGCCGAGAGCCAGACCGTGTGGGCCGCCTCCCATTCGCGCTCGCGGATATAGAGATGCTCGTCGCGCGCGGAACGGCGCCAGTCGATCCGCCCGGGCGCCTCGCCGGCGACGAAGGGGCGGAACTGCCAGAAGGTTTCGCCGGGGCCGGCGCGCCGGCGGCCATGCCAGCCGGCCAGGACCGTGGTCGCGACCCGTCGCGCCTCGACCAGCAGGTCGGGGAGGCTGCGGGCAAGGCTCTTCGCCTCAGCCAGAGTCGTCCCGACATCACGGGCTGTCGGCACGTTGGCGCGCGGTTCGCTCAAGACTTCACCCGATACGTGACTTGAGGGTCCCGATGACATCCCGCACCGAAAGCCCGTCGGCCCGGGCGGCGAAACTCAGGCTCATGCGGTGCTGAAGGACCGGTTCCGCCAGCGCGAGGACGTCGTCGACGGAGGGGGCATAACGTCCGTCGATCAGCGCCCGGGCGCGCACCGCCAGCATCAGCGCCTGGCTGGCGCGGGGACCGGGACCCCAGGCGATCACGCCCGCCAGCTTGCTGTCGGAAATCTCGCCGGGACGGGCGGAGCGCACGAGGTTCAGGATCGCCTCGACCACGCTCTCGCCGATCGGCAGGCGACGGACCAGGCTCTGGATCGCCTTCAGCGCGGCAGCGTCGGTGACGCGCTCGGCAACGGCGTCGGTGGCGCCGGTCGTCTCGAACAGCATGCGCCGCTCGGCGTCGCGATCGGGATAGAGCACGTCGATCTGCAGCAGGAAGCGGTCGAGCTGGGCCTCGGGCAGGGGATAGGTTCCCTCCTGCTCGAGCGGGTTCTGCGTGGCGAGGACATGGAACGGGCTCGGCAGGTCGTAGCGCTGGCCGGCGACGGTCACATGGTATTCCTGCATCGCCTGGAGCAGGGCGGATTGCGTGCGCGGGCTGGCGCGGTTGATCTCGTCCGCCATCAGGAGCTGGCCGAAGATCGGACCCTTCAGGAAGCGGAACGACCGGCGGCCCTCTTCGTCCTGATCCATCACCTCCGAGCCGAGAATGTCGGACGGCATAAGGTCGGGCGTGAACTGGACGCGTCGTTCGTCGAGGCCGAGCACGACGCCGAGCGCCTCGACGAGCTTGGTCTTGGCGAGGCCGGGGACGCCGACCAGCAGGCCGTGACCACCGGAAAGCAGCGTGATCAGCACGCGCTCGATCACGGTTTCCTGGCCATAGATGACCTTGCCGATGGCGTCGCGCGCGGCCTGGATCGTCGCGACGGCGGCATCCGCCTCGGCAACCGTGCGGGCGGGATCGGCGTCGGCGATGGAGGTCTGATTGAACGCGCTCATATCGGCCCATATAGTTTCGGTTGCGGTCGCGACGAGATCGAATGACTCGATCCCCCCACAATCTTCGCACGACCGGCATGGCGACGTCAGCCATGCACGGCAGGATGATCTTAGCATGTCAGTTACAAAGCAGGGCGAAACCAAGGCCGAGCCGGTAGCGGCGGACGGTTCGGCCCTCTCCGCCCTCATCGCCAGGGCGGGACAATTCCGCGGGCCGGCGCCGGTGCATCTCTGGAATCCCGCGCATTGCGGTTCGATCGACATTCATATCGATCGCGCCGGCGCGTGGCATCACGAAGGCCGGCCGATCCGGCGCGAGGCGCTGGTCAAGCTCTTCGCGACCGTGCTGCGGCGCGAGCCGGATGGCAGCTATGTGCTTGTGACGCCCGCGGAAAAGCTCACCATCCGGGTCGACGACGTGCCGTTCCTGGCGGTGGAGCTCGTGGTCGCGCCTGAAGACGGTGACGCAGCAGGCGCCCAGGCGATCGTGCTTCGCACCAATGTCGGTGACGTGGTGACGGTCGATGCCGAGCATCCGCTCCGAGTGGTCTCCGACGCGGAAGGCGGTCTGGTTCCCTATGTGCGCGTTCGCGGCGGGCTCGAGGCGCGCCTGACGCGGTCGGTGGTGCACGAGCTGGCAGCGCATTTCGAGGAACGCGACGGGGAGATCGGCGTGGTGTCGCGCGGTGATTTCTTCGTGATCGGTCGCTTCGACACCGCCGGCTCGTCCCAGGAGGCGGCGTCATGACGGCCGCGATCGATCGGGCCAGCCCATTCACGCCGGACCATTTCTTCGAGCGAGCCCGCGACCGGTTGCGTCCGCTCGATGCCGGTCGCGAGACCGGCGACCAGGGCCTCGTCATCAATCCCGAATACGTGCCGCCGCGCGGCTTCGTCTCGCGCGAGGCGGCGGTCCTCATTCCCGTCGTCGAGCGTGACAATGCGACCGTGCTGATGACGCGGCGCACGATGCAGCTGCGCAAGCATCCGGGCCAGATCGCCTTTCCCGGCGGCAAGATCGACCCGACCGACGCCAGCGCGGCCGCGGCGGCGCTGCGCGAAGCGCAGGAGGAGATCGGGCTCGATCCGGGGCTCGTCGAGCCGATCGGCCGCCTCGACCCCTACATCGCCGGCACGGGCTATCGAATCACCGCCATCGTGGCGCGGGTCGCACCGGAGCATCGGCTCGTCCTCAACCCGGATGAAGTCGACGCCGCGTTCGAAGTTCCGCTGTCGTTCCTGATGAGCCCGCGCAATCACCAGACAATCACGCGCGAATTTGATGGCGTGCGGCATTTGCTCTACGAAATGCCCTATGATCAACACCATATCTGGGGTGTGACCGCCGGAATCATCCGTGGTCTCTATGAGCGACTCTACGAATAGATGCTGAGATTTCTTGCCGTTTCCGTCGTCTGCTTCCTGACCCCCTTCATCGTCTATGCGGGCTGGCGCCAGTTCGCAGCCGGTGGGGCGGCGGGAGGCGTGTGGTCCTATCGCGTGCTGTCGCGGCTGTCGGCGATCGGGATCGTGATCGTCCTGGTCGCCGTCCTGGCGCTGGTGTCCTTCTCGGGGGGCGATGCGGGGACGACCTACCATCCGGCCTCGTTCCGGGATGGCGTGCTGGTGCCGGGAGGCTTCGATTGATGGTTGCGGAGGACTGCCGGGACGCGGCGTTCCTCGCCGATCCGCTGGTTCGCGAGGTGTTGACGCTGCTCTCCCGCGACGGCGAGGAGGCCCGCGTCGTCGGCGGCGCGGTCCGCAACACGCTGATGGGGCTGCCCGTGGCGGATGTCGACATCGCGACCACCGCCCGTCCCGAGACCGTCATCGAACGCGCCGAGGCCGCGGGCCTCAAGACCGCTCCGACCGGCATCGAGCACGGCACGGTCACGGTGATCGGCCATCGCCATGTCGTCGAGGTGACGACGCTGCGCGAGGACATCGAGACGGATGGCCGCCGCGCCGTGGTCCGATTCGGGCGCGACTGGCATGCCGACGCGGCAAGACGGGATTTCAC
>JAEWAD010000192.1 GCA_023391905.1 Pseudomonadota bacterium
CTCGCCAGGCGCTACGGCGTCATGGGGCTGCGCCTCGCCCGCCTTTCGCGCGCCGACGACCGCCGCGTCGTCGAACCGCGCCAGGAGGCGAAGTCGATCGGCGCCGAGACGACCTTCGAGCACGACCTCGCGGATTTCGGCAGCCTGCGCCCGATCCTGCGCCGGCTGTCGGAGAAGGTCTCTGCCCGACTGAAGCGCGCCGACCTCGCCGCCTCGAACGTCACGCTCAAGCTGAAATCAGCCGATTTCAAGCTTCGCACCCGCTCGCGCCAGCTCGCCGACCCGACCCGCCTCGCCGACCGCATTTTTCGCACGGCGGAACAGCTTTTGACGCATGAGACGGACGGCACGACGTATCGGTTGATCGGTGTCTCGGTCTCCGATTTTTCCGATCCGCGCCTCGCCGATCCCGACGATCTCGTCGATCCCGCTGCCGCCAAGCGCGCGAAGGCGGAAGAGGCGATCGACAAGGTGCGCGGCAAGTTCGGCAAGGCCGCCGTCGAGCACGGCCTGACCTTCCGGAAGACGGACTAGGGCGTTTCGAGCGAAGTGGATGCCGGTTCGCGTGACGATGGCGCGACCGGACAAGGCGCCCTAGCCGAACCGTTTGCCGGTTCCGACGTTGCGACACTAGGATGACCGCGCCGGGCTCGGGAAGCCCCGGCATCGAGATCCGCCTGCAGGACGGGAGCAAGCGAATGAGCCGGAAGACCGCCCCGACACCGACGGAGGCCGCCGACGCATCGGAGGGCGACAAGCCGAGGCTCCTTTCCGGCGGCAATCCGCAGATCCCGAAGGGCTATGGCGAGGCGCCGGTGGCCGCCTATATCGCGGCCATGCCGGGCTGGAAGCGCGCGATCGGCGAAGAGCTCGACGCGATCGTCACCCGCGCGGTGCCGGGCGTGCAAAAGGCAGTGAAGTGGAACTCCCCCTTCTACGGCATCGAGAAGGACGTCTGGTTCCTGAGCTTTCACTGCATGACGAAATACGTGAAGGTCGCCTTCTTCCGCGGCGCCGCGCTCGATCCGCCATCGCCGGGCGCCTCGAAGCAGGAACATGTCCGCTATCTCGACATTTACGAGGACACGCCCCTCGACGAAGCTCAGTTCGAAGCCTGGGTGAAGCAGGCGAGCCGGCTGCCCGGCGAGAAGATGTGAGTTCCCTCAACGCGACAGCGAGGCCGCATGATGACGACTGCCGAGGACGACACGACCGAGCATGACCTGACCTCGCCCGCCCGCCAGATCGACACGATCCTCCGCGAGCTCGGCGACTGGCGCGGCCCGGCGCTTGCCCGCGTGCGCGCCTGGATCCGCGAGGCCGATCCCGACGTGGTCGAGGAGATCAAGTGGCGCGGCGTGCCGGTCTGGTCGCATGACGGCATAATCTGCACCGGCGAGAGCTACAAGAACGCCGTCAAGCTGACCTTTGCGAGCGGCGCTTCGCTCGATGACCCCTCCGGCCTGTTCAATGCGAGCCTCACCGGCAACACCCGCCGCGCCATCGATATCCATGAAGGCGAGACGCTCGACGAAGAGGCCTTCAAGGCGCTCATCCGCGCCGCCGCCACCCACAACGCCGAGACCGTCGCCGCGCGGCAGAAGCGCAACCGCCGCTGACGCCACGCGCCGCCCGTTCGCGCCGCTGCGTCAGGCGGAAAAGCGCCAATTCGTCTTGCTCCTGACACCGCCGGCCTTCATGCTCACGATCCACCGCATCGGTCTGGAATCGCAGAGAAGGCGTCATGTCGGAAACCCATCTGAGCCCCCTCGCCGGCAAGCCGGTCCCGCGCGCGCTTTTGACCAACATCCCGCGCCTGATGACCGCCTATTTCGCGCTGAAGCCCGACCCGGCGATTCCGACGCAGAAGGTCGCCTTCGGCACGTCGGGCCATCGCGGCTCCGCCTTCTCCGCCGCCTTCAACGAATGGCACATCCTGGCGATCACCCAGGCCGTCTGCCTCTATCGAAAGCAGGCCGGCATCACCGGCCCGCTCTTCATCGGCATGGACACGCACGCCCTCTCGGAAGCCGCGCTCGCCTCGGCCATCGAGGTGCTGGCGGCGAACGGCGTCGAGACGCGGATCGACGCCGAGGGCGGCTACACGCCGACCCCGGTGATCTCGCACGCCATCCTCACCTACAACCGCGGCCGCACCGAGGGCCTCGCCGACGGCATCGTCATCAGCCCCTCGCACAATCCGCCCGACGATGGCGGCTTCAAGTACAATCCGCCGAATGGCGGCCCGGCCGATGTCGACGTCACCGGATGGATCGGCAAGGCGGCGAACGAGTTCCTGGCGGCCAAGCTCGACGGCGTGAAGCGCCTGCCCTATGCGCGCGCCGTCAAGGAAGCCTGCATCCGCCCGTATGATTTCATCACCCCCTATGTCGCCGATCTCGGCCAAGTCATCGACATGGACGCCATCCGCGCGGCCGGCGTGAAGATCGGCATCGACCCGCTCGGCGGCGCGGCGGTGAAATACTGGGAGCCGATGATCGAGCGTTACAAGCTCGACGCGACGGTGGTGAACGAAATCGTCGACCCGACCTTCGCCTTCATGACGGCGGACTGGGACGGCAAGATCCGCATGGACTGCTCGTCCCCCTACGCCATGGCGCCGCTGATCGCGCTGCGGGACAAGTTCGACATCGCCTTTGCCAACGACACCGACGCCGACCGCCACGGCATCGTCACGCCGTCCGGCGGGCTGATGAACCCGAACCAGTTTCTTGCCGCCTCGATCGCCTATCTCTGCACCCACCGACCCGACTGGAAGCCCTCGAGCGCCTTCGGCAAGACCGCCGTCTCCAGCGGCATGATCGACCGCGTCGTCGCCAAGATGGGGCGCAAGCTGGTCGAGGTGCCGGTCGGCTTCAAATGGTTCAGCGCCGGGATGATCGACGGCTCGCTCGCCTTTGGCGGCGAGGAGAGCGCCGGCGCCTCGTTCCTGCGCCGCGACGGCCAGGTCTGGACCACCGACAAGGACGGCATCATCCTCGGCCTGCTCGCGGCCGAGATCACGGCAACGACCGGCCAGGATCCGAACCAGCTCTACCAGTCGGTCACCGCCGATCTCGGCAAATCCTACTACGCCCGCATCGACGCGCCGGCGACGACGGAGCAGAAGGCGATTTTGGGAAAACTCGACCCGTCGAAGATCGACGCCGACGAGCTGGCCGGCGAAAAGGTCACCGCCCGCCTGACCCGCGCGCCGGGCAACGACGCCTCGATCGGCGGCATCAAGGTCACCACCGAAAACGGCTGGTTCGCCGCCCGCCCCTCCGGCACGGAAGAAGTCTACAAGATCTACGCGGAGAGCTTCCTGAGCGCCGACCACCTGGCGGAGATCCAGTCGGACGCAAGGGCGGTGGTGGCGAAGGTGTTTCAGGGGGGATGAGGGGAGCCTCTCCGGATATAAGCGCCACAGTGTCTTCTGGTTCGTCGTCATCACCGGCCCGTCCATCCATCGGGGGCCTCGACCGCGAGCATCCCACTGCGCAGTTATGGTGAAGCTCGCGCTGGTACAGCGGATTGCGGCACCACCATCAGTCACGACAAGGACCAACAATCCAAAGTGCTGTCACAAATGGGGTTGGACACCTAGAGGCAGCATCACAGGAGGTTGATGCGCAGCGATAGCCATTAGCATCGCCGCCTAGATGGGCTTAAACATACTCTCGGCGGCATCCGAATTTAGCCGAGCCCAGAACTCCATCGCGTAGCGATCGGTCATGCCCGCGACAAAATCGCATACAGCTCGAGCCTTCTCCTTATCGCTGCCGGCCACGGTCACTGTCTCCCGAACGTCGGGCGGCATGAGCAGGTCGCCCTTCTCGCTCATCAGCGCCTTGAAGATATCAGCCACCAAATCAGACCCGCGATACTCGCCCAACTTGACGCGCGGAGAATAGATGGCCGCCACAAATGTATACTGCTTGAGTACCTCTTTCCGTAGGGCCAAATCCTTCGGCAACCTAACAGAACTCAAGGCCGGACATTTGGGATGCACAGAAAGCTCGACGCCGGTTATGAACTTATGAACAAGCTCCGACGAGAGTTTGGTCCTGCTGTATCCATCCTCACACAAATTCCTCGACGAAACATAGATCTCTGTGAAAGAGCGGAGCAAGCGGTCTCTTTCGCTTTCGTCCTGGATCGCCTCGGCACCGTTGTCATCTTTAACAAGTGCGGAAAATATATCAAGAAAGACAGCGAGCACGTCGCTCGGCAGGACTTCGTATTTCAGTTGCTTGGAGACCGCTTTGGCTACGCTAGACAAGAGCTTATCTTTGGATGCGAGAATCTCTGCCGGCGATAGGATGCCGACCTTTAGACAATCCTCCAAATCATAGACCGAATAGGCGATGTCGTCGGCCAAATCCATGATCGAACACTCGATCGTCTTGAACGACTCGTCCGGGCGAAGCTGATATCCGTCGAGGATAGATTCCTTAACCCTCGCAACAATGATACTCTCGGACGAGTAGTACCCTTTAACGAGGGCCGCGTCGTCTGTTCGTTCGGCGGGGATTTCACTATCGTATTTGAGCGCCGATGCAACCGTCCGGTGACAGAGATTGTACCCCGCACGGTCATCTCCATCGAGCGGTTGTCGGTAACGCTTCTTCTTCTCTAGCCGGGTGAGGATGCGCAAAGTCTGTGCGTTGCCTTCGAACCCGCCGTATTGCCGCATGGCCTTGTCCAGCGCCTTCTCGCCGTTGTGGCCGAAAGGCGGATGGCCGATGTCGTGGATTAAGCCTGCGGTGGCGCAAAGTCGACCGTCGATACCCGCTCCTCCGAGTTCCTTTGCGTGGTCATGGTTCAACCGCTCCGCAATGCCTTGCGCAATCTGCGCAACTTCGAGCGAATGCGTCAGACGATTACGGAAGAAGTCCGATTCCCGGCTGGGAAAGACCTGCGTCTTCCCTTGGAGCCGGCGGAAGCTGGCACTATGGATCACCCGGCCGTAGTCCCGGGCGAACTCATTTCGCCAATCCTTTTCCTGGCCGTCAGGACCATCTACTTCGCGTTTGAAATCCACGTTGCGATACATAGGGCTTACTGCGTTCCGGCTACTTGGCCTTGACGTTGGGGCGATTTCTCTGCGCCGAAGCGGCATCCTCTTCGGTCGAAGCGTTGGTTTGGCTCAATTTCTCGCGCTCCCGGCGAAGGCGCATCGCCTCGCGAAGCGTGCCGAGGTGGCTCTTAGCGACTTCTCTAGCTTCTATGACGGCTGCAAATTCCATGATCTGTCCCCTTTCGTTGAATGGCCCGAAGTCGCTGTGGCGGGCGTCGTCTGCGATTGCAATGCCCGCGTTCGGGATGCCATTTATCTACCCTGCATTGAAACGCGTCGGGATGCCGGCCTTGCGCACAAGGTCGGCGATGTGGCTGGTCAACCCGACCGGCCCGTCGATGAGAATGCCCGCGCCTGCCGGCAAGCTATGGATGAGCTCTCGCAACGTCTCGAGCCCCCCCGCCGTCCGGAAAGTCACCCATTCATTCGCGTCGCCAGGAACTATGACTGAAGCGGAGGATCCGGTCCCGCCGCGATGCAGTTGGACGAGCCACGCCTTGTCTCCGTCGAAGACCCATTCAAAACGAACGTCGCCGACACGCTGCCGGAGGAAGCCATGAAGCGCGAGAACGGCTGTCCTAACATTGGCCGGTAAATCCGCAGGCGCCACTGCGCCTAGCATAAGCTGGTCCCCCCTCCCTCGCACGCCTTCTATCACCACCGATCCGTCGGCAGCCTCGATGGCGGCACCGGACCAAGCGGCCGGGACGGCCGATTGGGAGAGGACAGACGCGATCGCCATGTGCGCGGGGTCCTCCTGAGACATCAAGAGGAATGGATCCTTCCATCCGAGGAAGGTGCTGAATTTCCCCGGCTGCTGTTCTTTCGGGCACGTCCGCAGCCAAAACTCGTTCGAGCCCGTTGGCTCACCGAATGCGAACGGGGCTACCCGACGACCGATCACGGTCGTCCGCGGGACGGGCATACCGGCGGCATGGGCGACGAGCAGTCCGTACGCTTTGTCGCCGATCATGCGGGAGAAATCATTCGGCCAGTGGACATCGGCTAACCGAGCCGGAAACGCTTCGGCCTCACCCAACTCCCAATACAGAATCGGCGTCTGCTTGTATCCGCGTGCCGCCGGATGAACGCTGAATTCTATCCTACAACCCGCCGCGAAATCGAAGTCTGGACTGGCTCCATAGATGATTGAGAACACCGTCTCGGCCCAATCGCGCGGCAGCGTTGCGAAACCGCCTTTCTCGACACCACGAGGGGTCGTGTCCGGCCCAAACTCCACGATCTCGCCCATAGCAACGCCAGAGACTCCGCCGTCCATAACGTCGATCGTCTCGTTGGCAATCGTGAAGAGCCCCTCGGAAGACAGACGCGAAACTGCCGACAGGACATCGTCTGCTGATTGCAACCCGTAGATGAACTCACGACTCTGGGAGCGCTCCTCGCCGAAGCTGCGAACGTTGACTGTGCCCTCCGCGCTCTTCTCAAATAGCTCCCGTATGCCATCAGCTGGGCTGGCGAATCGAGAATTCGGAATCATGTCGGCCAGCCGCGAGAACTGCTGAATCGGGCCGTTCAGCGAGGGACCGAAGCTAATGAATTGAGCGACGTTGAACCGATCAGCCAACCGATCGAGTGAGGCATCCTTACGAAATGGGGGCAATACTTCGTTGGCCGGATATTTTCCGCTCGCGCCCATCACAACCAACCAATCGCCTTTGCTCTCGAATCAAAACGACTCGTCGGCATCCTTACCTAGGCAATGTTAACGCGCGATGAGAAAGTTACATAATTTGCTGGCCTTTTCGTCGCAATCAGAACGCATGCAATCCTCCCAGAAGCCCTCGGGAGCATTGTCACGCCAAGGTCTGCCTTCGAGCGCGCGGTCTAGCCATCTAATGGGGTTCCGCAGCAGAGCACCGAACGCTGCGAGGCCCCGGATGCGGGGCGGCGCTCAACCAAGCGCCGCCCCTACCCGCCTACCCCCTACTCCAGGAACACCGGCACGCCGTCCGGCTTTGCCTTCAGCTCGGCGGCGGCGGCGCAGAAGTCTGGCCTGTCGCCATGGGCTTCGGCGATGAAGAGGCCGTAGCGGGCGCCGAAGGCGACGAGGATGGCGGTCTTGCGCTCCTCGGCCTGCTCGTCGGTGAGCTGCTGGTCGCCGCTGGCGATGACGTCGCCAATCGCCTTGCCGAAGGTTTCCTTGGCGAGGCCGTGGCCGTCGCAGACGCGGGCCGCCGCCGCCTGGAAGGCGAGGTTGTTCAGCGCCGCGAACTGGGCGTCGGCGAGAATGGCGCCCTCGGTCTCCAGGAAATCGGCCCAAGCCGCGTCGGCGCGGTCATTGTCGGCGTCAGGCGCGGGCGCGGTGGCGCCGGCCGGCGGCTCCGGCGCGAGGTTGCCGCTCTCGGCATGGGCGGCGGCGAACGGGCCGGCGAGAAGGGCGGCGAAGGCGGTGGCGGCGAGCGCGCCGCGGATCTTTTCTGCGAGCATGATGTTCCCCCTCAGCGGCCGTAGACGCGCCAGGTCCAGTTGCCGTTATAGGCGCCGCCATTGTTGTAGCAGGCGCGCTGGGCCGGATAGCAGATGATGCCGCCGGAGGGCGAGAACGGCGCCGGCGGGTTATAGGAAGGCGGCGGCGGCGCGCCATAGATGTCGCGGTTGCGGTTGGCGCTGTCGGCGATCGCCGCGCCGACGGCGATGCCGGCGAGGCCGCCGATGATGGCGGCGGCGTTCTTGCCGTCCTTGGCCTCGCCCGGCGCGGCCTGCGCCACCAGAAGGGCCGGCGCGACGAGCGCGGCGGCGATGAGTTGGCTGATCCTGATTCGCATCGTGATCCCTCGGTGAAACTTCCGCGTGTATTGGACATGGCACCCGCCGGCCGGTCAATCGCCGGCGGACTCGACGAGCGGCCCGGCCCGGGGGGGGGAAGCCTCCCGTTCGGGTCGCCATGGCGCCGCGCCGGCTGGTCCGGCCCAAGAAGAAACGGCCGCAAAAGACGCGATGCACGAACTTTTACAGAGCCGGCAAAGCGTATATGCTGGCCCGATTGGTTGATTGACTGCATTGCATCCCGAGGGACTTCGGCGTCGAAGACCGCCGAAAGCATGTGGGCCAATATGGGTTCAGGCGGGCGGGCGTTTCATCTACCGTTTCCAGCGGGCCTTTCCGGCTATCAGCTGGGGTGGCTGCCACGCGATGTTTCCGCCGGCCTCGCCGTCGCCGCCGTCGGCCTGCCCAGCGCCATCGCCTATCCGGCGATCGCCGGCCTGCCGCCGGAGACCGGCATCTATGCCAGCATCGCGCCGCTCGTCGCCTATGCCTTCTTCGGCCCGTCGCGCAACCTGATCGTCGGGCCCGACGCCGCCACCATGACGGTGCTCGCCGCGACGCTTGCCGCCGTCACGGCGAGCGTGCCGGCCGGCGTCACCGTGAACGCCACCGCAGTGGCGGAGATCCTGGCGCTCGGCGTCGGCGTCCTCTGCCTGGTCGCCTGGGCGTTCCGGCTCGGCGTGCTCGCGAATTTCCTGTCGCGGCCGATCCTGACCGGCTTCTTCATCGGCATCTCGTTCTCGATCCTGGTCGGCCAGATCGGCCGCTTCACCGGCGTCTCCATCGAATCCGAGGGGTTGCTGCGGCCAGTCCTCGAGCTGATCGGCAAGGCCGGCTCGATCCATTGGCCGACGCTGGCGCTGGCCGTCGCGATGTTCATCCTGCTGCAGATCGTGCGGATCACGCGGTTTCCGGTCCCCGGCCCCATCCTGGTCGTGCTGCTCTCCGTGGTGCTGTCGGCGCTGTTCGACTTCGAGGGGCGCGGCATCGCCATCGTCGGCGACATTCCGAGCGGGCTGCCGGCGCTGACCCTGCCGCGGATCTCCGGGCTGCCGCTGCAGACGCTGGCGCTCGGCGCCGCGGCGATCTTCCTGGTCAGCTATGGCGCCGGCATCATCACCGCGCGCAGCTTCGCCGCCCAGGCCGGCACGCAGGTCGATCCGAACCGCGAGCTGATCGGCTTCGGGGCCGCCAATTTCGGCGCCGGCCTGTTCGGCGCCTTCCCGGTGACGGCCTCGGATTCGCGCACGGCGGTGAACCTCAATGTCGGCGGCCGCTCGCAGCTGGTCAGCATCGTCGCCGCGGCGACGCTGATCGCGACGCTGCTGTTCCTCGGGCCGGCGCTCAGGATCATCCCGATCCCCGCGCTCGGCGCCATCCTGGCCTCGACCGCCCTCGGCATGATCGATCTCGCCGCCATGCGGCAGGTCTGGCGCGTCAGCCGGGTCGAGTTCGTCTTCGCGCTGATCGCGATGTGGGGGCCGATCGGCCTCGGCGTGCTGAACGGCGT
>JAEWAD010000449.1 GCA_023391905.1 Pseudomonadota bacterium
GATCCATGCCGAGGACCTGCCGGATCCGGCCGAGATCGGCCGGCGCGCCGCCGAGCGCGCCGTCAGGCGCCTGAACCCGGTGCAGATGCCGACCGGAACGGCCACCGTCGTCTACGACCCGCGCGTCGCCGTCAGCCTGATCGGCCACCTCGCCGGCGCGGTGAACGGCAGTTCGATCGCCCGCAAGGCGAGCTTCCTGCAGAAGGCGCTTGGCGAGGCGGTATTCGCGCCCGGCATCCGCATCACCGACGACCCGCACCGCGTCCGCGGCCTCGCCTCGCGCCCGTTCGACGGCGAAGGCGTGGCGTCGGAGCCGTTCGACCTGATCCGCGACGGCGTGCTGGAGCGCTGGTTCCTCGACAGCGCCACGGCGCGCGAGCTCGGGCTGGAGACCAATGGCCGCGCGGTCGGTGGCGGCAGCAACCCGCATCCGAGCGCCACCAACCTGACGCTTCTGCCGGGCGAGAAATCGCCCGAGGCGCTGATCGCCGATGTCGGCGACGGCTTCTACCTGACCGAGCTGATCGGCCATGGCGCCAACGGCGTCACCGGCGATTACAGCCGCGGCGCCTCCGGCTACCGCATCCGCAACGGCCAGCTCGCCGAGGCGGTCAGCGAGATCACCATCGCCGGCAACATGCGCGACATGTTCCGCCGCCTCGTCGCCGCGAACGACCTCGAATACCGCTATGCCTTCAACGCGCCGACCGTGGCGATCGAGGGCATGATGATTGCCGGGCGCTGATCCCGTGACCGACGATCTGGCCCTCCTGGTCGACGCGGCGCGCGCGGCCGGCGAGATCGCGCTCGGCTATTTCCGGCGCGACCCGAAGGTCTGGATCAAGGGCGTGAGCTCGCCGGTCAGCGAGGCCGACATCGCCGCCGACGAGGCGCTGCACCGGATCCTGACGGCGGCGCGGCCCGACTATGGCTGGCTGTCGGAGGAAAGCCTCGACACGCCCGACCGGCTCGACCGCCGGCGCGTCTTCGTCGTCGACCCGATCGACGGCACGCGCGGCTTCATCGACGGCCACCCCGACTGGTGCGTCTCGGTCGCCGTCGTCGAGGGCGAAACGCCGATCGCCGCGGCGCTCTTCGCGCCGGCGCGCGACGAGATGTTCACCGCCGCTGTCGGGGCCGGGGCGCGACTGAACGGCGCGCCCATCGCCGTCAGCGGTCGCACGACGCTGGCCGGCGGCCGAGTCGCCGGACCGGCGCGGCATCTGAAAGCCATGGCGGAACACGGCATGGACGCGACGGAACGCCGCTTCACCCCGTCGCTCGCCTATCGTTTCGCGCTGGTCGCGGCCGGCCGCGTCGATGTCGCGACGGCGCGCTCCGGCGCCTATGATTGGGATCTTGCGGCAGTGGACCTTTTGGTGCACGAAGCAGGCGGAACGCTACGCGATCTCGGCGGCGGCCGGCTCCGCTTCAACGGCGTCGAGCCGCGCCATCCGTCCTTGATCGCTTCGACTCCCGCGCTCGCGTCAGTGGCCGAGGCGATCGTCGCCGAGGTCGAGGCGGGGCATGCGGCCTCGGGTTCTACCGCGCGCTAGGCTCGCGCGGCGTCGGTTTGGACAAGGAGACGTCGACACATGACTGGTACGGACAAGCAGCTTCTGCATCTGGTATTCGGAGGCGAGTTGAGCGCGGTCGGATCGATGGAGTTCGCCGATCTCGCGAGGCTCGACATCGTCGGCATCTACCCCAACTACAAGACCGCCTATGACGCCTGGAAGCAGGCGGCGCAGGGCTCGGTCGACAATGCGCAGACGCGCTATTTCATCGTGCATCTGCACAGGCTGCTCGATCCGGAAGCAACGACCGGCTGAGAACGCCGCCCTTGCGCCGCGGCGCCAAGGCGGAAATCAACGCCGCCGCGGCAGCGGCGGCCGGAAGGGACAGGACGGATTTGGCAGACGCTCAGGCAAAGAGGCGCGCGAAGCGCCCGGGCCTCCTCAAGAGGATCGCGACCTCGGACCAGGCGACCCGGCTCGCCGGCCGCACGGCTGCCGCTTACCTGCGCTTCGTCCGGCGCACCAGCACGCTCGAATTCGAACCGAGCGAGCCCTATGAGTATTTCGGCCACCTGCTGCCCGGCATCGTCGCCATGTGGCACGGCCAGCACCTGATGGTGCCGTTCATCCGCCGCGAGGGCCACGACGTCCGCGTCATGATCTCGCGCCACCGCGACGGCGAGATCAACGCCATCGCGGCCGAGAGCCTCGGCCTCGGCACGGTGCGCGCCTCGGCGGCGCGCTCCGCCTCGCGCGTCATCGAGAAGGGCGGCCTGCGCGGCTTCCTCGAGATGAAGGCGGCGCTCGCCCAGGGCGCCACCGTCGCCATGACCGCCGACCTCTCGAATCAGAAATCGCGCCGCGCCGGCCCCGGCATCATCATGCTGGCGCGCGCCTCGGGCCGGCCGATCGTGCCGGTCGCCGTCGCTACCAGCCGCCATTTCGTCATTCGCAACTGGGACCGCACCACGGTCAACCTGCCCTTCAGCAAGGGCATCTGCATCTTCGGCACGCCGATCTACGTGCCGGATGACGCCGACGACGCGATGGTCGAGCAGAAGCGGCAGGAGCTCGAGGACGAGCTCAACCGCATCACCGAGCGCGCCTACCAGCGGGTCGGCAAACCGAATGTCTGAGCGCCCCGGGCCGGTCCTGACCACCTATCGTCTTGCCGGCCACCTGGCGCGCCCGCTCGTCCCGCTGCTCCTCGCCTACCGCACCAGCCGGGGCAAGGAAGATCCCGCCCGCCGCGGCGAGCGCTACGGCCGCACGACCCTGGCGCGGCCGGCCGGCGCCCTGGTCTGGATCCATGCCGCGAGCGTCGGCGAGACGAACGCGGTGATCCCGCTCGTCCGCCGCATCGTCGAGGAAGGCGTCAACGTCCTCTTCACAACCGTCACGGTGACGAGCGCGGCCGAGGCGGCGAAGCGCCTGCCGAAGGGCGCCGTGCATCAATTTTCGCCGCTCGACATCGCGCCCTATGTCGACCGCTTCCTCGACCATTGGCGGCCCGACCTCGCCATCACCGTCGAATCGGAGATCTGGCCGGCCAAGATGGGCCGGCTGGCGGCACGCCGCATCCCGCAGATCTTCGTCAATGCGCGCATGTCGGAGCGTTCCTTCGCCCGCTGGCAGAAGCTCGCCACCGGACGCGACAACCTCTTCTCGCTGGTGACGATGGCGCTGGCGCAGAGCGACGGCGACGGCGAGCGGCTCGCCGCGCTCGGCATGCGCGACGTACGCGTCACCGGCAATCTGAAATTCGACGTGCCGCCGCCGCATGCGGAGCCGGACGCGGTCGCGCGCTTCCAGCAGCTCGTCGAAGGCCGCTCGGTGTTCGTCGCCGCCTCGACGCATGAAGGCGAGGAAGAGGTCGTCGCCGCCGCGCACAAGGTGCTGCGCCATCGCCGGCCCGATCTCCTGACCATCGTCGTGCCGCGCCATCCCGTGCGCGGCGCCGCCATCCGCGAGCAGCTCGCCGCCAAGGGGCTGGTCGTGGCGCAGCGCAGCCTCGACGAACCGATCACGCCCGAGACCGACATCTATCTCGCCGACACGCTGGGCGAGCTCGGCATCTTCTACCGCGTCGCGCCGATCGCCTTCATCGGCGGCACGCTGGTGCCGGTCGGCGGTCACAATCCGATCGAGCCGGCGCAGCTGAACGCCGCCATCCTGCACGGCCCGCATGTGCACAACGCGGCCGAGATCTACGCCGCGCTCGACCGCACCGGCCGCGCCGAGGTGGTGCGCAGCTCCGAGCAGCTCGCCAAGGTGCTCGACGAACTCTTCGCCGACCCGAACGCCATGCGCCGGCGCGCCACCAAGGCGGCCGAGGCGATCGCCACCTTCACCGGCGCGCTCGACGCCACCATGCGGGCGCTCGTGCCCTATCTCGAGCCGCTGGCGATCACCGCGCGGCTGGAGGGCGGCGACCGCACCGGCGACGCGCCATCGGGCCGGGGACGGACGCGATGATCGAGGCGCCGCGCTTCTGGTGGCTGCAGCGGCTATCCGTGCCCGCCCTGCTGCTTTCGCCGATTGCCGGCCTCTACGGCGCTGTCGCGGGCCGTCGCATGCGCGGCGCGCCGAAGGCGACGGCGCCCGTTCCCGTCATCTGCATCGGCAACTACGTGGTCGGCGGCGCCGGCAAGACGCCGACGGCGCTTGCCATTGCCAGGATCGCCCGCGGCATGGGCCTGAAGCCCGGCTTCCTGACGCGCGGCTATGGCGGCAAGGCACCACCTCCCCTCCTCGTCGATCCGGCGCTGCATGGCGCCACCGAGGTCGGCGACGAGGCGCTGCTGCTTGCTGCCGCGGGCCCGGTCGTCGTCTCGCCGGATCGCCCGGCCGGATTGCCGCTGCTCGCCGAGCAGGGCGTCGACCTCATCATCATGGATGACGGCTTCCAGAACCCGTCGCTGCGCAAGGACCTGACGCTGATCGTCGTCGACGGCACGGCCGGCATCGGCAATGGCCGCGTCATCCCGTCCGGGCCGCTGCGCGCCCCGCTCCGGACCCAGATCGTTCGCTCCGACGCCGTCGTCGTGGTCGGCCCCGGCAAGGCCGGCGACCGCATGGTCCGCCGCATCGCGCGAGCCGGGCGCATCGTGTTGCGCGGCGCCATCACGCCGGCCGTGCAGCGGGACTGGGGCGAGCGTTCGTTCCTCGCCTTCGCCGGCATCGGCCGGCCGGAGAAGTTCTTCAACACGCTCGACCGGGCGGGCGTGCCGCTCGCCGACGTGAAGGGCTTTCCCGACCATCACCTCTATTCGGAGGACGATGCCCGCAAGCTGCTGGCGCGCGCCGAACAGGAGGGGCTCGACCTCATCACGACGAGCAAGGACCACGCCCGCCTCGCCCGCCTGGACGGGGAGCGCGCAAAGCTGCGCGAGAAGGTCGTGGTGTTCGACGTTGCGATGACGTTCGAGAACGAGGACCGCATCGCCGGCCTCATCGCCGAAACCGTCCGCAAGGTTCGGACGCGCTAGCCCGACGACTCCCCAAAAGAAAAGCGGCCCGTAGGGGCCGCTTCTCAGGATTGCCGGGCGCCGAAGCGACCCGAAGGCGGATCGCGCCCGATATCAGCTCTCGTGCGGCCCGACGCGAACGACGAGATCGGTTCCAGTCGAGAACATCTTGCGCGAGGCTTCCTTCACGTCCTCGAGCGTCACCGCGTCGATCATGTCGTTGCGCTTCTCGACATAGTCGATGCCGAGATCCTCGAGCAGGATGCCGAGCAGCTGGCGCGCGATCTTGGACGAGGAGTCGAAGCGCAGCGCATAAGAGCCGGTAAGGAAGCTCTTGGCCTTGGCCAGCTCATCCTCAGTCGGGCCATCCTTGGCGAGACGGGTCATCTCGCCCTTGATCAGCTCCACCGTCTCGCCGGCACGGTCGGCGCGCGTCGCCGTGCTGCCGGCGATAACAGCCGAATGGCGCGACGGCAGCAGCATGGTGCCGACCGAATAGGCGAGGCCGCGGCGCTCGCGCACTTCCTCGTAGAGACGCGACGAGAAGGTGCCGCCGCCGAGGATGTGGTTGGCGACGAAGGAGGCCATGAAATCGGGCGCGTCGCGGCGCGGGCCGGGACCACCGAAGCGGATCACCGTCTGCGGGTTCGGCATGTCGATCTCGACATTGCCGCCCTTCGGCGCCACGTCGGCGATGGCGACCAGCTCGGCCTTCTCGGGCAGCGGACCGAACACCTGGTCGAGCATGGCGGCGACGCCCTTGGCGTCGATTGCGCCGACGACCACGACCTTCAGATTGTCGCGGGCAAAGGTCTTGTCACGGAAGGCACGCAGGTCCTCGACCGTGATCGCCTTGACGCTCTCGACCGTGCCCTCGCTCGGCTGGCCATAGGGATGGCCGGGATAGGCGGTGGCCCGCATGGCGTCGCCGGCGACTGATTCCGGCTGCTTCTTCGCCTCGTTGATGCCGACGGTGATCTGGGCGCGGATGCGCTCCACCGGCTCGGTGTCGAAGCGCGGCTTCTGCACGGCGAGCGCCAGCAGATCGAAGGCCTCCTGCTTGTTCTCGGCCAGCGTCTTCAGCGTGCCGAAGAACTCGTCCCGGCCGGCGTCGAAGGAGAGGCCGATCGAGAGGTCGTCGAGCTTAGCCTGGAAGGCCTTGCTGTCCATGTCGCCGGCACCCTCGTCGAGCAGGCCGGAGAGCATGTTGGCGATGCCGGGCTTCGTCATCGGATCCTGCGCCGAACCACCGGTGAAGGCGAAGTTCACCGCCACGATCGGCACGGCATAGTCCTCGACCAGCCAGGCTTCGATACCGGCAGGGCTGACGACCTGCTGGATCTCCATCGCCTGGCTCAGCGGAGCGAACAGGACGAAGCCGACCAAGGCGAGGCCCGCACGCGCGAACAGATTGGCCATCATGTCATTTCCCCGTCGGTTAGCTGCGGCCATCGGCGGACGCGGGCAACAGCGAGCCCGAGACCGAACGGCGCGTATCGAGATACTTCGTGGCGACCTTCGAGACGTCGGCGAGCGTGACGGCATCGATCCGCCGGGCCCAATCCTGCACGTCCTCGAGCGACTGGCCGTTGATCATCGCCGAGCCGAAGATGCGGGCGAGCATCGCCTGGTTGTCCTGGCTGTAGATGGTCGCGGCGCGGGTCCGCTTCTTGGCGAGCGCCAGTTCCTCTTCGGTGATGCCGTGCTCGCGGACGTCGGCCAGCACCTTCTCGACGGCGGCGCTGACCTTGTCGAGCGGAACGTCGCCGCGCGGGGTGGCGTAGAAGCCGAGCCGGCCATAGTCGAGGCCGTCGCCGGAGTAATAGGCGCCGGCGCCGCTGGCGAGGCCCTGCTCGACGACCAGGCTGCGATAGAGGCGGCTGGTGGCACCGCTGCCGATGACGTCGGCGAGGATGTCGAGCGCCTCGGCCTCGCCCTGCTGGCTGGAGATGTAGGACGGCGCCAGATAGACCTGCGTCCAGGACGGCTGGCTGACCCGCTGGTCGCGCAGCACGACACTGCGCTCGGTCAGCGGCTCGGGCTCCTTCGGCCGGTTGCGCGGACCGGGCTCGGCCCGGCGCGGCAGCTTGCCATAGGTGTCCTCGGCGAGCTTCCTGACCTCGTCGGCGGTGACGTCGCCGGCGACGACCAGGATGCCGTTGTTCGGCGTGTAGTAGCGCTCGTACTGGGCGACGGCGTCCTCGCGCGTCAGCTGCGCGATCTCGTGCGCCCAGCCGATGATCGGCACGCCATAGGGGTGGTTCTGGAACAGCGCGGCGTCCATCGCCTCGCCGAGCAGGCTGCCCGGATTGTTGTCCGTGCGCATGCGCCGCTCCTCGAGGATGACGTCGCGCTCGGGCAGGACGACCGCGTCGGTCAGCTGCAGGCCCTGCATGCGATCGGCCTCGAAGCCCATCACCATGCCGAGCTGGTCCTTGGCGACGGTCTGGTAATAGGCGGTCGCGTCGGCCGAGGTGAAGGCGTTCTCGACGCCGCCGACCTCGGACACCTTGGCCGAGAACTCACCCGCCGGGTGGTTCTTCGTGCCCTTGAACATCAGATGTTCGAGATAGTGCGCGATGCCGGACTTGCCGTGCGGATCGTCCGCGGCCCCGACCTTGTACCACATCATGTGGGTGACGATCGGCGCGCGGTGATCCGGGATCACCACGACCTGCAGCCCGTTGTCGAGCGTGAAGGTGCTGGCGTCCGGCGCGATCTTCGGCAGCTCGTCCTTCTGGACGCGCTCGGCCTTGGCGGGCGTGGGGGACTTCTGCTCACCATAGGCCGGAGCCGTCATGCTGACGACGGCGGCGATGAACAGGGCGGCTGGTCCGCACATGCGCGCGGCCAGGACGTTCTGGAAGAAATAGGCCATTCACCCTCGGTATGGTCGGTGTGCCACTCGAGGGTGAAGCTATGCAGCGCCTGTGTTCAGATTGCGACAATAATGTCGCGATCAAACATTAAATTTTAGAAAGACGAGTTGACTCTCGCCGGCCTGCCGGATTTCGAGCCGTTCGAGGCCGGCGATCTCGCCGATCTGGGCCTTCGCCTCCTCCTCCAGCACGACCAGGGCGCCCGGCGCCAGCCAGCCGCCCTCGACGGCGGAAGCGAGCGCCTGCTCGCCCAGGCCGCGGCCATAGGGCGGATCGGCGAAGACGACCTGGAACGGCTCGACGGTTCCGGCCGGACCGAGCTTGGTGGCGTCGCGGCGGAACAGCTTCGTCCGCCCCGTCAGGCCGAGCGCCTCGATGTTGTCGCGGATCAGCCCGCGCGCCTCGACGCCCTCCTCGACGAAGAGCGCATAGCGCGCCCCGCGCGAGACGGCTTCGAGCCCGAGCGCGCCGGTGCCGGCGAAGAGATCGAGCACGCGGGCATCGGCGACGACGTCATCATAGCCATGCGCGAGCACGTTGAAGAGGCTTTCGCGCAGTCGGTCGGCGGTCGGCCGGATCGTCTGCGTGCGCGGCGCCACGAGCGCGCGGCCCCGAAAC
>JAEWAD010000564.1 GCA_023391905.1 Pseudomonadota bacterium
GTACACGCTCGACCAGGTCGACGCGCTCACGACGACGCCGGACCTGAAGCGGATCCTCGCCCTGTCGGAGCGCTGAGACCTTGCAGGCCGGAACGGGGCGAAGGATGATCCGCCGGCGCGTGACAGGCCCAGCGGGCGGAGAAGTCAGGACTTGAGCATCAGGACAGCGATTCGAACAGCCGGACGGGCCGTGAGACCGGCCCTGCTCGCGCTCGTGCTCGCCGGTGCGCTGGCGCCCTTCCCCGTCCAGGCGCAGGGGACGCCGCCTCCGGCCGCTCCGGCAGATCCCCCCTATGAGCAGCAATTGCAGCGGCTGGCCGAGATCCTCGGCGCGCTGCACTATCTCCGTCCGCTCTGCGGCGCCGAGGAGCCGGCGGTCTGGCGCGACCAGATGGACCAGTTGCTGGCGGCCGAGGAACCGACGCCGGAACGCCGGGCCCGGCTGGTCTCGCAGTTCAACCACGGCTTCTCCAGCTTCGCCTCGCTCTATCGCAGCTGCACGCCGGCGGCGCTCGCCGCGGTCGACCGCTACATGGCCGAAGGCACCCGGCTGACGCGCGACATCACTGCCCGATACGGGCGCTGAAACGCCTCGCGCCATGTTAACCAAACCGGCCGAATTGTTATCGGCACGTTAACCCCTTCTTCAGGATCCGGGCCCGGGCGCCGCCTGACGTGCTACGTTGAGGTCAGGGCGATTCGTTTTTTCTCGCCCGGAGTGATGCGCAAGACAGGCGGCCCCATGGAACACGAACCGGACGAGATCGAGATTGCGGAACAGAAACGCGCCGCGCTCGCCTATCTGACCGAGGCCTGGGACGAGGCGATCGCCGAGGGCATCGAGCCCGACATCCTGGCCCATGCCGCGCTCTTCGCCGCCCTCTCCGACCTGATCGACACCTATGGCGAGGACGCCGTCGCCGATCTCGCCGTCTCGCTGCCGGACCGCATCCGTCGCGGCGAGTTCACGCTCCAGCGCACCATACAGTAGTCCGTCCCCCCGGCTGCTCGCACGCCGGTTGCGATTTGCGGCACATGTGCCGCACCGGCGTTCTTTTGCCCGCCGGCGCTTGGCCCTGCCCGACCGCTCCGCTATGACTGGCTGACGATTCTCGGGAGGCAGGCATGCTCGCGCGGTGGACGATGGCTGGGGTTGCGGTCGCGATGACGACGCTCGGTGCGACAGGCGCCCACGCGCTCGCCAGCGGCGAGAGCAAGCCGGTCCAGACCCAGCGCATCGTCATCCCGCCAGACCCGGTCGACGAGGACGGCGCGGCCGCCTCCGAACCGGCTGATGCCGCCTCCGCGCCCACGACGATCACCCCGGACGAGCCGCTGCCGACGATCGAATACGACGTCTCGAAGCTGCCCGAACCCGTCCGCAAGCTGCGTGAAAAGCTGCTCGAGGCGGCGAAGACCGGCGACATCGAGAAGCTGAAGCCGATCATCGACGCCAATGGCTCGCCGCCCAATCTCGGGGCCGATTCGAGCCAGGAGCAGGACCCGATCGCCTTCCTGAAGTCGCAGTCGGGCGATGCCGAGGGCCGCGAGGTGCTGGCGATCCTGAGCGAGATCCTCGACGCCGGCTATGTCCATGTCGACATCGGCACGCCGCAGGAAAGCTATGTCTGGCCGTATTTCGCGCGCTACCCGGTCAACAATCTGACGCCGCCGCAGATGGTCGAGCTGTTCCGCATCCTCACCTCCTCCGACTATGACGAGATGAAGAGCTTCGGCGCCTATCTGTTCTATCGCGTCGGCATCGCGCCGGACGGCACCTGGACCAATTTCGAAGTCGGCGACTGACCGCCGGCGCTTGACGCTTCCGCCCGTTCACGATCTGCTCGCGCCTCTCCTTGCGGAAGGGCGTGATCATGACGGATGTCCAGTTTCATCGCGGCCGGCTGATCGACCACATCCAGTTCGTGGTCGAGGACGTCGAGGCCAATCTCCGCTTCTATGAGGCGGTGCTCGCCGTGCTCAACGTCCCGGTCGTCAAGGGCGACGGCTATTTCTACGCCGACGATCTCTTCGTCAGCGGCGGCGCGCCGCTCACCGGACGCTGCCACCTCGCCTTCCAGGCGCTGGATCTCGAGACGGTGGACGCCTTCCACGCGGCGGGGCTCGCGGCCGGCGGCCGCGACAACGGCGCCCCGGGCCCGCGCGACTATCACCCCGGCTACTACGCGGCGTTCCTGCTCGATCCCGCAGGCAACAACATCGAGGCGGTCTATCACGGCCCGGCGGTACGGAGCGCGGCCTCGGTCGTGATCGAGGCCGCGCTCTGATTGGCGATCGAGGCCGCTCAGCCGCGCGGCAGCGCCTCGACGAAGGTCATCGGCTCGCCCGTCGAGGGCTCCGTCAGCTCGCCTTCCCACATCACGCGGCGGCCGCGCACGATCGTGCCGACCGGCCAGCCGATGACGCGCTTGCCGTCATAGGGCGTCCAGGCGGCGCGCGAGGCGATCCACTTGTTGGTGATCGTCTCGCGGCGCTTCATGTCGACGATGGTGAGGTCCGCGTCGTAGCCGACCGCGATGCGGCCCTTGCGGGCGATGCCGAAGATACGGGACGGGCCGGCCGAGGTCAGGTCGACCAGGCGCTCCAGCGTCAGGCGGCCAGCATTGACGTGGTCGAGCATGATCGGCACCAGCGTCTGCACGCCGGTCATGCCGGAGGGCGACGCCGGATAGGTCTTGGCCTTTTCTTCCAGCGTGTGCGGCGCATGGTCGGAGCCGAGCACGTCGATGATGCCCTGCGAGATGCCCTTCCAGATGCCGTCGCGGTGGCGCTTGTCGCGCACCGGCGGGTTCATCTGCGCATAGGTGCCGAGCCGCTCGTAGGCGTCCGGCGCCGTGAGGGTGAGATGATGGGGCGTGACCTCGACGGTGGCGACGTCCTTGTAGTCGGCGAGGAACGCCATCTCCTCGCCCGTGGAGATGTGCAGCACGTGGATCT
>JAEWAD010000568.1 GCA_023391905.1 Pseudomonadota bacterium
CGGAGCCAGGGCAACTGGCAACCCGGCGGAAATGGATCCCGGCTCGGAGGCCGGGATGACGGCGAGCGTGGGGGAGGTGGATAACTCTCCTGACGCCCTCACGCCGCGTCGGGATCGAAACCTTCGAAGGTGATCTGGTCGACGAAGGGCGCGACGCGGGTCGCCTGCTCGCGGTTGCGGATGGTCCAGGTGATGACCGGCAGGCCGAGGGAGCGGACCCTGGACGGCGCGAAGGAGGGCAGGCCGTTCTGGTCGTAGGAGACGAAGGCCGCCCCGACATGCGGCACCGCCGAGAGATTGCGCAGTTCGAAGCGCTGGCGCGGCGTCAGGAAGCCCCATTCGTCGAGGTCGGTGTAGCGGTCGGCGACGATGCCGCGCGGCATCTCCGGCAGCAGCCATTGCATGACGGCCATCGAGCCCGGATCGAACGACATCACGACGGCCGGGCCGTCATAGCGGGCGAGGATCGGCGCGACGGCCTGCTCCAGCCGGCGGTTGCCGTCCCAGTTGCTCTTCAGCTCGACCACCAGCGGCACCTTGCCGGCGACGGTCGCGAGCAGCTCGTCGAGCGTCGGCACGACGTCGCTGCCCTGCCGGAAGGCGGTCGCCTTGAGGGCCGCGAGCGTCATCGCGTCGACGCGGCCGGTCGCCTGGAGCAGGCGATCGACCGTGTCGTCGTGGAAGACCACGACCGCGCCATCCTGGGTCAGCTGCAGGTCGACCTCGATCGCGAAGCGGTGGTCGATCGCGGCCTGGACGGCCGACAGCGTGTTCTCGATCCGTCCGCTCGCCGCGTCGTGATAGGCGCGGTGGGCGATCGGGCGGGCGGTGAACCAGTCGGGAACGGTCGTGGCGGATGCGGTCATGATGCTCAGGCGATCTCGAGGATGGCTTCGACTTCGACGCCGACATTGAACGGCAGCGCGGCGACGCCGACGGCGGAACGGGCATGGCGGCCCTTGTCGCCAAGCGCCTCGACCATGAAGTCGGAGGCGCCGTTGACGACCTTGAGCTGGTCGCCGAAGGCGGGGTCGGAGTTGACGAAGCCGACCAGCTTCACGACGCGGGCGATGCGGTCGAGATCGCCGAGCGCCGCCTTGGCCTGGGCGAGGATGTTGATGGCGCAGAGCCGCGCCGCGGCCTGGCCGGCGGCGATGTCGAGCTCCTGACCGAGCTTGCCGACATATTCGACGCCGTTCGGGCCCATCGGGATCTGGCCGGAAATGTAGAGATAGCCCTGGCTCTCGACGGCGGGAACATAGTTGGCGGCCGGGGCGGCGGCGGCCGGCAGCTTGATTCCGAGCGCCTCGAGGCGGCTTTCGGTCTGGCTCGTCATGCAGGGTTCTCCTCAATGTTCTTGCGGCTTGGCCGTGGACGTCCCGGTTTGGCCCGAAACCGGGGGCGCCGCAAGCCATCCTTGAAACCACAGCTTGCAGGCCCGCAAATTGCGGCTCGTAGACCTTTCGCCCTTTTGCTGATTGAAATGGGCTCTATCTCAGCCCTATGTCGGCTTGACGACGATGGAGCCAGAATGACGTCCGTATCGATGAAGACCGCCCGCAGGGTTTCGGGCAGGGGATTGGCGCATGCGACGGGCGTCGCCGCCATCTGGCTCGCCATGTCCGGCGGGGCGCAGGCCCTGTCCGCCGCGCCGGCGCCGGGGCTGTCGCCGCATGAGGCCGTCTACGATCTGAGCCTGGACGCCGGGGAGAGTTCCGACACGATCAGCGACGCCGAAGGGCGGATGGTCTACCATTTCGGCGGTTCGCGCTGCGACGGCTACAACACCAAGCTCCGCTTCGTCACCCGGATCAGCGACAGCGACGGCAACACGCGGCTGACCGACGTCGCCACCTCGACCTTCGAGGATCCGGACGGCAAGAGCTTCTCCTTCGCCACCAAGAGCTATGTCGACGGCACGCTGACCGAGGATTCGACCGGTTCTGCCGAGCGCGAGAACGGCAAGCTGCATGTGACGATGGCAAAGCCGAAGTCGCGCCGATTCGACATTCCGACGCGGTTCCAGTTCCCGAGCCAGCACCTGACGCGGATCATCGACGCCGCGAGCCGCGGCGAGCATTTCGTCCAGGTCGACCTGTTCGACGGCTCGGAGAAGGGCGAGAAGCCCTACGCCACCGCCGCCGTCATCGGCGCGGTCAATACCGGCGCCGACAACCTCGGCGACGAGGCGGCGGCGAAGGCGGCGGGCATCGCCAATGTCCGCCACTGGCCGGTGACGCTCAGCTATTTCGACGAGAAGGTCGATGGCGAGCAGAAGCCGTCCTACCAGCTTTCCTTCATCGTCTACGAGAACGGCGTGACGCGGCGGATGCGGCTCGACTATGGCGACTTCGCCCTGACCGGCAAGCTGGTCCGCCTTGACATGAAGCCGATCAAGATCTCCGGCAAGAACTGCCCCTGACGGGAGCGCCGTCAGGCGTCGGCCAGCACCGTGGCGACCGCGTCGCGGAGCTGGTCGAAATGGCTGATCACGACGTCGGGGCCGAGCTCCGTCACCGGCACTGGCGTATAGCCGAAGTCGACCGCGACGACGGGGATGCCGGCGGCCTTCGCCGTGTCGATGTCGGTCTTCGAATCGCCCACCATCACCGCCCGGGCCGGATCGCCGCCGGCCTTGCGGATCGTCTCGTTGAGCGCCAGCGGGTCCGGCTTGCGCGCGGCGAAGGTGTCGGCGCCGCAGATCGCCGCGAAGCGCTCGGAGAGTCCCAGCGCGTCGAGCAGCAGCATCGACAGGCCCTCGAGCTTGTTGGTGCAGACGGCGAGCAGCCAGCCCTCGGCGGCGAAATGGTCGAGCGCCGCGACGACGCCCTCGAAGGGGCGGCTGGTGTCGGCGATATGGGCCGAGTAGTAGGCGATGTAGGTATCGAACAGGCGGTCGATGTCGGCGGCGTCGCGGGTGACGTTGCTGGCGGCGAGGCCGCGCTCGATCAGCACGCGCGCGCCATGGCCGACCATCGACCGGGCCTCGTCATACGGAACCGGCTTGAGACCTTCCTGCTCCAGCACCACGTTCAGCGTGGCGACGAGGTCGGTGGCGGTGTCGACGAGCGTGCCGTCGAGGTCGAAGACGAGAATGGGGCGCATGGGCGAGGGGATTCCTGCAAAGAGTAACGGAAGGCTAACAAGCCGGGCGGCTCCGCGAAAGGCGGGAGGATGTCGCGGGGACGTTGGCGTCGGCTTTGGCCCATGCTAACAAGCCGCGCCGGCAAGGCGTCGATTTCACAACGTGCAGTGACTGATGATCAACAGCGATGAACTGAAGAAGCAGGCGGCGCTCTCCGCGCTCGAGAAGGTCGAGAACGGCATGAAGCTGGGCCTCGGCTCGGGATCGACGGCCAATCACTTCATTCGTGGCCTCGGCGCGCGGGTTCGCGACGGGCTCCAGGTCGTCGGCGTCCCGTCCTCGGAGCGCACGGCCGCGCTGGCGCGCGCCGAAGGCGTGCCGCTCACCACGCTGGAAGAGACGCCCCGCCTCGACCTGACCATCGACGGCGCCGACGAGATCGACGGCCGCCTGCGCCTGATCAAGGGCGGCGGCGGCGCGCTGCTGCGCGAGAAGATCGTAGCTGCTGCCTCGGCATCCATGATCGTGATTGCCGACGAATCCAAGATGGTCGAAACGCTCGGCCGGTTTCCCTTGCCCATCGAGGTTAATCCATTCGGGCTGAAGGCGACCGAACTGGCCATCGCCCGCGTCGCTGAAAGTCTGGACCTTTCCGGCCCGCTGACATTGAGG
>JAEWAD010000038.1 GCA_023391905.1 Pseudomonadota bacterium
CAGAAGGTGCCGAGCAGGCCGAGGAAGACGAGCAGGCCCGTCAGGTAGCGCGAGGTGTCGCGGTCCTCGTCGAGGCGCATCAGGATCGAATCGAGCACCGAGCGCATGGTCTGGGTCGAGATCGACATGCGGCCGATGCGGTCACCGAGAATGGCGGCCATCGGCGCCAGCAGAACGGGCGCGCGCTCCAGCTCGATCGAGCGGTCGGAATTGCGGAAGCCGTTGACCCAGCGCACCTCCGGGAAGATGCGGATCACCTGGCGGAAGGCGAGCAGGATGCCGATGAACAGGACGCCGATGATGACGCCGTTCAGCGCCGGATTGGCGAGGAAGGAGGTGTAGACCTGGCGATAGAGGATCAGGGCGACAAAGGCGGCGATGACCAGGAAGATGATCATGCGCCAGAGATAAACCTGCGGGCTGGCAAGTTTGTAGGGGTCGAAATCTCTTGCCATCTTTTGCCGCCGGATCACGCTGCGTCCCGTTTCACTCCGCGCGTGCCGGCCAAGACAGACTGGATGGCCGGATCGTCGCGCCAAGTCCTTGCCGCGATGCGCCCCTGCCGGGGCGGGAGCGCATCGCGCGGATCAAGGTTTAGCGTGATTTGCCGCAGGATAGGAAGACCTTAACGCGCCGCCCCGCTTCGAGGCGGCGCATTCCGTCTGCGACAGAACGGGGCCGCTCAGGCGACCTCGCGCTCCAGCTCCGCGTTCCACTGGCCGAGCGCGGCGAGGCCGTTCATGCGGCAGCGGTGCAGGAAGGCGCGCTGCGCGGCGGCGACGTTCTCCGCCTTGCCGCCCCAGGCCTTGAGCGCGGCCGCCTGCAGGGCGCGACCATAGGAGAAGGTGATGCCCCAGGGCAGGTCGCCGATCGCGTTGATGCGCGACAGGTGCTCGGTTGCCAGCGTGTCCGACTGGCCGCCGGAGAGGAAGGCGATGCCCGGAACCGCGGCCGGCACGGCGGCGCGGAACACGGCGACGGTGCGCTCGGCGACCTCGGACGGGTCGGCCTTCTGGCCGCTGTCCTTGCCGGGGACGACCATGTTCGGCTTCAGGATGATGCCGGAGAGGTCGACGCGGGCGCGCTCGAGTTCCTCGAACACGACGCGCAGCGTCTCCTCGGTGACCTTGTGGCAGGTCTCGATCGTGTGGGTGGCGTTGGCGTTGTCCATCAGGACTTCCGGCTCGACGATCGGGACGATGCCGTTCTCCTGGCACAGCGCCGCGTAGCGGGCGAGGCCATGGGCGTTGGCGGAGAGCGCGCTCGCCGTCGGCAGGTTCTCGCCGATGGTGATCACGGCCCGCCACTTGGCGAAGCGGGCGCCGAGCTTGTGGTACTCAACCAGGCGCTCGCGCAGGCCGTCGAGGCCCTCGGTCACCGTCTCGCCGGGGTGGAAGGCGAGGGGCTTGGCGCCCTGGTCGACCTTGATGCCCGGGATCGCGCCGGTGGCGGTGATCAGCTCGACCAGCGTGCGGCCGTCGCGGGCCGACTGGCGGATCGTCTCGTCGAACAGGATGACGCCGGAGACGTGGTTGCGCATCGCCTCATCGGCCGAGAACAGCATCTCGCGATAGTCGCGCCGGGCGTCGGCGGTCGATTCCAGCTGGATGCTGTCGAAACGCTTCTTGATCGTGCTCGAGCTTTCGTCCGCCGCGAGGATGCCCTTTCCGGGCGCGACGAGACGGCGGGCAATATCCTGAAGGCTTTCGGTCATGCGGAGCGTTCTCTTGACTGGATGCGGATCCGGACCGTCCGGATCACCCGGCCGTTGCATAACGCGTCGCAATAGATTTTGCACTGCAAAATAAAACAACTCCCGCGCCGGGAAAGCACGGAAGTTGTTTGATCGACCGGATCAAATTGTCGCAAAGTCGAAACTAGTGCTGCACTGCAGCAAAGATCTTCAGTCCTGGCGACGGAGAACTTCGACGCCGGGGAGCGGCTTGCCTTCAAGCCACTCGAGGAACGCGCCGCCGGCCGTCGATACATACGAGAAGTCGTCGGCGACTCCGGCATGGTTGAGGGCCGCCACCGTGGCGCCACCGCCGGCGACGGAGAGCAGGTGGCCCTCCTTCGTCCGCTTGGCGGCGTGGCGGGCGGCCGCGACCGTGCCGCGATCGAACGGCTCCATCTCGAAGGCGCCGAGCGGGCCGTTCCAGACCAGCGTCGCAGCGTCGTCGATCGCCGCGCTGATGCGCTCGATCGAGAGGCCGCCGACGTCGAGGATCATGCCGTCCTCGGGGATCGCGTCGACGCCGTAGGTCTGGTTCGGGGCATGCGCCTCGAAATGGTAGGCGACGGTGGCGTCGACCGGCAGGATGATGGCGCAATTGGCGCTCTCGGCCTTCGCCATGATGCGGCGGGCGGTGTCGGCGAGGTCCTTCTCGCAGAGCGACTTGCCGACGGGCAAACCCTGCGCGTGCAGGAAGGTGTTGGCCATGCCGCCGCCGATCACCAGCGCGTCGACCTTGCTGACGAGGTTTTCGAGGAGATCGATCTTCGACGACACCTTGGCGCCGCCGACGATGGCGATCACCGGGCGCTGCGGGCTGGTCAGCGCCTTGCCGAGCGCGTCGAGCTCGGCCTGCATGGAGCGGCCGGCATAGGCGGGGAGATGGTGGGCGAGGCCCTCGGTCGAGGCGTGCGCGCGGTGGGCGGCGGAGAAGGCGTCGTTGACATAGAGGTCGCCGAGCTCGGCGAGCGCCGAGACGAAGATCGGATCGTTCTTCTCCTCGCCCTTGTGGAAGCGGGTGTTCTCGAGCAGCAGCACGTCGCCGTCCGACATCTTGGCGATCGCCTGGGCGGCGTCGTTGCCGATGCAGTCATGGGCGAAGGCGACGGGGCGGCCGAGCAGCGTCTCCAGCGCCGGCACCACCGGCGCCAGCGACATGTCCGGCACGCGCTCGCCCTTCGGGCGGCCGAAATGGGCGAGCAGGATCGCCTTGCCACCGCGCTTCGAGACGTCGCGGACGGTTGGCAGGATGGCGCGGATGCGCGTGTCGTCCGTGACCATGCCGTCCTTCATCGGCACGTTCAGGTCGACGCGGATCAGGACGCGCTTGCCCTTGACGTCTGCGGTATCGAGGGTGCGGAAGGTCGACATGCGCGCTCACTCCTTGCGGGCGTCCAGGGTGGGGCTGCGACGCCCCCCATGTGAAAATGGCCCGGAACGCGTCCGGGCCATCTGGTTCTAGCTGATCTCGTTTCTACGGATCAAATCGTCTTTGCCGTTCGGCTCAGAGGAACTTCGCGAAATAGGCCGTCATGTCGGCCATGCGGTTCGAGAAGCCCCACTCGTTGTCGTACCAGGCCAGCACGCGCACGAAGTTGCCGTCGATGACCTTGGTCTGGTCGAGGTGGAACGTCGCCGAATGCGGGTCGTGGTTGAAGTCGTGCGAGACGTTCGGCTGGTCGGTGATCGCGAGCACGCCCTTCAGCGGGCCGGCGGCGGCCGCCTTCATCGCCGCGTTGATCTCGTCGATCGTCGTGGCGCGCTTGGCGACGAACTTCAGGTCGATCAGCGAGACGTTCGGGGTCGGCACGCGGATCGACGAGCCGTCGAGCTTGCCCTTGAGCTCCGGGATCACCAGGCCGATCGCCTTGGCGGTGCCGGTCGAGGTCGGGATCGAGGAGAGGGCCGCCGCGCGGGCGCGGTAGAGGTCCTTGTGCATCGTGTCGAGCGTCGGCTGGTCGCCGGTGTAGGAGTGCACCGTCGTCATGAAGCCGTGCTCGATGCCGACCGTCTCCTGCAGGACCTTGGCGACCGGGGCCAGGCAGTTGGTGGTGCAGGAGCCGTTCGAGATCACCAGGTGGTCCTTCGTCAGGCCCTCATGGTTGACGCCGAACACGGCGGTGTAGTCGGCGCCGTCGGCCGGAGCCGAGACGATCACGCGCTTGGCGCCGGCAGCGAGATGGGCGGCGGCCTTCTCGCGCGACGTGAAGATGCCGGTGCACTCGAGCGCGATGTCGACGCCGAGCTCCTTGTGCGGCAGCTCGGCCGGGTTCTTGATCGCCGTCACCTTGATCCGGTTCTTGCCGATGACGAGCGTGTCGCCGTCGACGACCACTTCGTGCGGGAAGCGGCCATGGACCGAATCGAAGCGGAGCAGGTGAGCGTTGGTCTCGACCGGGCCGAGATCGTTGACCGCGACGACCTCGATGTCGGTCCGGCCCGACTCGACAATCGCGCGAAGGATGTTGCGGCCAATTCGGCCGAACCCGTTGATAGCAACCCGCACCGCCATATTCGATCTCCTTGAGGCGCGCTTGGCGCCTTCGTCATTTCGGCCGGGCCTGCGCCCGGCCGTGGTTCAGTCAAAAGTTCAGGCGTTGGTGTTCAGCCGTGCGAGCGCCGCTTCGGCCGCGGCGTCCGCCGTGATGCCGAAATGCTCGTACAGCTTGTCGGCCGGCGCGCTGGCGCCGAACCCGTTCATGCCGATGAAGATGCCGTCGACGCCGATGAAGCGGTCCCAGCCCATGCGGATCGCCGCCTCGATGGCGACGCGCACGGTCGAGCCGTTGAGGATCGAGGCCTTGTAGGCGTCGTCCTGGGCCTCGAACAGCTCGAAGCTCGGCACCGAGACGACGCGGGCCGTACGGCCGGCCGCCTCGATCTTCGCCTTGGCGTTCATGGCGATCTCGACCTCGGAGCCGGTGGCGAACAGCGTCACGTCGGCGGTCGCGGGGCCGGCGAGCAGATAGGCGCCCTTGGCCGACTTGTTCTCCGCGACATGCTCGGTGCGCAGCGTCGGCAGGTTCTGGCGCGACAACGCCAGGACCGACGGGTTCTTCTGGCTCTCGATCGCGATCTGCCAGACTTCCGCCGCCTCAACGGCGTCGGCCGGGCGGAACACGCGCAGGTTCGGGATGGCGCGCAGCGCCGCCAGGTGCTCGACCGGCTGGTGCGTCGGGCCGTCCTCGCCGAGGCCGATCGAGTCATGCGTCATGACGTAGATCACGCGCTCATGCATCAGCGCCGAGAGGCGGATGGCCGGGCGGGCATAGTCGGTGAACACCAGGAAGGTGCCGCCATACGGAATGAAGCCGCCATGCAGCGCGATGCCGTTCATCGCCGCCGACATGCCGAACTCGCGGATGCCGTAGTGGATGTAGCGGCCGGAGTAGTCGTCCGGCGTCAGCGGCTGCTGCGCCTTGGCGCGGGTCAGGTTCGAGCCGGTCAGGTCGGCCGAGCCGCCGGCCAGCTCCGGCACGACGGTCGCCAGCATGTCGAGCGCCATTTCGGACGACTTGCGGGTCGCGACCTTCGGCTTGGTCTCCGACAGCGACTTCTTGTAGGCGTCGACGGCGGCGTCGAGGCCGGCCGGCAGTTCGCCCTTCATGCGGCGCTCGAACTCCGAACGCACGGCGGCGTCGGCGGCGGCGAGGCGCTTCTCCCAGTCGGCGCGCGGCGCGCCGGACTTGGCGGCGGCGTCATGCCAGGCGGCGTAGACGTCGTCCGGGATCTCGAACGGCGCGTAGGGCCAGCCGAGCGCCTCGCGGGCACCGGCGATTTCCTTGTCGCCGAGCGCCGCACCATGCGAGGCATGGCTGTCGGCCTTGGTCGGCGCGCCATAGCCGATGATCGTCTTGCAGGCGATCATGGACGGGCGGTCGGACTTGCGGGCGCGCTCGATGGCGGCGGCGACCGCCTCCGGATCGAGGCCGTCGACGCGCTCGGCGTTCCAGCCGCTCGCCTTGAAGCGGGCGACCTGGTCGATCGAGGTCGACAGGTCGGCGCGGCCGTCGATGGTGATGTTGTTGTCGTCGAAGAGGACGATCAGCTTGTTCAGCTTCAGATGGCCGGCGAGGTCGATCGCCTCGTGGCTGACGCCTTCCATCAGGCAGCCGTCACCGGCGATCACATAGGTGTAGTGATCGACGAGGTCGTTGCCGTATTCGGCGTTCAGCATGCGCTCGGCAAGCGCGAAGCCGACCGACATGGCGAGGCCCTGGCCGAGCGGACCGGTGGTGGTCTCGACGCCCGGCGTCACGAAGTTCTCGGGATGGCCCGGCGTCTTCGAATGCAGCTGGCGGAAGTTCTGCAGTTCGCTGATCGGCAGTTCCTTCGAGCCGAGCAGGTGCAGGACCGAATAGATCAGCATCGAGCCGTGGCCGGCCGACAGGATGAAGCGGTCGCGATCCGGCCAGAACGGCGCGTTGACATCGTATTTCAGGAACCGCGAGAACAGCACCGTGGCAACGTCGGCCATGCCCATCGGCATGCCGGGGTGGCCGGACTTGGCCTTCTCGACCGAGTCCATCGCGAGCGCACGGATGGCGTTGGCCATGCGCTTGTGGGTTTCAGCTGCTGTCATCTCTGCTTCCACGCTATGGGCCGGGCGTCTGCCCGGTTGTCGGGCAGGGCGCGGCCGCGTTGTTCTGTGGGGTATCTACCAGGCCGCCGGACCGTCGCGGAAAGGCGCTGCGACAAATACCAGACCACCTTGGTGAGTCAATCTCGCGACCTGACGCAGGCGCGCCGCCACAACCGCCGCGAGTCCCCGGAAATCCGGGATATTCACCGGTTCTTCAGAGGCCATTGACGCCCCGTTCGGGGCCTGCCTAATGTCCGGAGACGGTTTCAGTCCGGTATGGCAGGGAGATTTCGCCGAGAATGCGTGGGGCATCGCCCATGGACGGTGCGTTGCGGCGCCTGAACGCGGCGCTGGACGGGCTGGAGGGAGCGGTCGACCGGCGGCTCAACGCCGGCGCGCGGCTCGGCGAGATCGAGATGGAAATGCAGCGCATCGGCCTCGACCGGTCGCGCCTCGCCCAGTCGGTCGACGCCGCCGAGGCCCGCTCCGAGCGTCTCGAGGAAGCCAACAAGGAAGTCTCCCGCCGCCTGGTCGCCGCCATGGAAACGATTCGCTCCGTGCTCGACCGGCAGGACGGGTAACGGGAGAGGGCATGTCGCAGGTCAGCGTCACCATCAACGGCAAGACCTACCGCATGGCCTGCGACGACGGCCAGGAGTCGCATCTCGAGGGCCTCGCCGACCGGCTGAACGAGATCATCGAGCAGTTGCGCCAGAGCTTCGGCGAAATCGGCGACCAGCGGCTGACCGTGATGGCGGCGCTCACCATGGGCGACGAACTGGCCGAATCGCGCCGCCAGGCGCGCCGGCTCGAGGCCGAGCTCGCTGCCATGAACGAGACCAAGACGGCGGTGATCAAGCGCTTCGAGGATTCGGAAGCCGGCATGGCGCGCGCCATCGAGCAGGCGGCGATCCGGCTCGAAAGCCTGGCCGAGAAGCTCGTCTCCGGCGACAAGCGCGACTGAGCCGCGACTTTATCTCCCCCGCTGCAGTTTCCTGCGAGCTACGCGCGCCCGGCGCTGGCGGAGCGCTGCCCGGTCGCCTATATTTGCAAGTGGCGAGGCTGCGCGGTGCGACAGGAGATCACAATTCCCCGGGGCCTTATCGATCCAAAAGGGAGCTGTCCCTGACCGGAGCCCTGGTTCCGGACATACGGCGCCCACCTACGCTGTAGGTTCCCGGGATCGATCACTCCATCGGCCCATCGTGGCTCGCCACCCTTTCCTGCCGTCAGCGGTTCCGTCTCCGTGACTTCCAAATCCCATCTGCGCGGTGCCGCGCTCGCCCGCCGCGACGCGATCGACGCCTCGGCGCGGGCCGAGGCCGACGCCGCTTTCCTGGAGCAAGCCGGGCCGCTGTTCGACGCGCCGGGCCGCGTCGTTTCCGGCTATTGGCCGATTCGCAGCGAGGCCGATCCGCGGCCGCTGCTGGAACGGGCGCGCGCCGCCGGTGCCGTCGTGGCGCTGCCGGTGCTGCTCGACAGCGAGACGCTGCGCTTCCGCCGCTGGGATGCCGGCGTCGCCCTGGCGCCGGCCGGCTTCGGCACGGTCGGCCCGCCGGCGCATGCCCCCGAACTGGTGCCCGACATCATCCTCCTGCCGCTCTCCGCCTTCGACAGGGCCGGCCATCGCATCGGCTATGGCAAGGGCCACTACGACCGCGCCGTCGCCGCGATCGTCGCCTCGGGCGCGCGTCCGCTGCTCGTCGGGCTTGCCTTCGCGGTGCAGGAGGTCGACAAAGTGCCCTTTGAGCCGCACGACATCCCCCTCGATTTCATCCTGACCGAGGCCGAACTGATCGCTGCGCCAAAAACCGGCTGAACGATCAAGGGGGTTCGTGTGCGACTGCTTTTCCTGGGGGATATCGTCGGCCGGTCGGGCCGCAACGCGGTCATTGACCAGCTGCCCGGCCTGATCGAGCGCTACCGGCTCGATTTCGTCGTCATCAACGGCGAGAACGCCGCCGGCGGCTTCGGCATCACC